>NZ_JAPVZA010000019.1:0-46582 GCF_041432115.1 Streptococcus sp. 27098_8_12 | reverse complement strand
ACCTTACAGGATATTCATATCGAGTTTATTCATTTTGGAAAAAATAAATCTGTGGACGGTCAATGGAAAGAATCTACAAGAACAGACATAAAAACTGATGGGAATTGGCATTATAGTATTTTACATCTAACCTTTAGTGATAAAACTAAATTAGATATTCTATTTGACGAATATAAAACTGGTTATCTGTTTCAATCGGATAACAATAATTATAAACAATTTGAAAAGTTATCACTTCGTTTTCCAGGAATTGAGCAAGGTGATGGTAGAGGGTTTAGAAGCTATCTGATGATGTATCAGGGAGATACGATCTATCAAAATAATGATAATCAATATGTAGTTACAAGTTTCCAGATAAAAAATCCCAAAACTCATAAACTTCAAACATATTATGATTACGGTGTTGCACCAAAGTCTAATATTTTTCCACCAGTATATTTTTTACAAGATAAGAAAAATTCAGCAAAAGAACGCCAAGAATTTTTTGATGACTATCGACCTAATGATAGGATAAATTTTTGGAACCGAGGTCTTTATAATTCTGATAGCATTTTTAATAATCGGTTAAATATTGAGGCAGAGTGGTATAAGTCTCAATTATTTTATTCTGAACGGTTCGAGAACCTACCCATTTATCTTGGGATGACAGGTGATAAATTTAAGACGACTATCACAGATACCTATGTTATAGATGGTCAGAACGACACTAAAAAGGGAATCCGAGTTCAATCTAGATCAAAAACTTATACAGAGGAAAACAAAGACCAATTTGTAAAAGAAGTTCTTAACCAGAAATAAAACCAACTCCAGATCACAAACACGATCTGGAGTTATTTTTTTAGGTTATATTTCTCTTAAGAAATCTATAGCGATATATAAAGGTATTCCAATATGTATTTATTCAAGATCGTTTCATTTCAAAACTTAGTCTTAACTTTGAAAAAAGTAAGTGTTTATGGTTTAATGGAATGGAATCCTATTATTATCACATCATTTTTCAGGAGGTGAAGATGAAGAAGTTAAAACTTAAAAAGAGATATATTGTACTTAGTTTGATAGCAGCCTTGACAATTGTCTACTTCGGACTTCGGTATTACATTAGGCCAGACTGGTTTGATTCAAAGTATATTTACCATAAGGTTTATCAATACAAAGTTAGTACAATCAAACCCCAGAAAAAGATTATCAAAGAGATTAATATCGAAATTATTCACGATCGAAAGGAACAAAAACCTACGGAAGGACAGTGGCAAGAGTCCACCAGAACGGACTTAGTAGGCTTAAATGGCTTGCCTATCTTACATGTTACTTTTACAGACAAATCTAAGGCTGATATTCCCATAGAGACAGGTATAATTGGTCCTGCATTTAGTCAGACGAATGTGGACAGAAAATTATATCAAAAACTCTCATATCGCTTCCCGAAATTACAGCTACTAGGCGAAACTCATCGTGATGTACTCTCCACTCTTCTGATGCTTTACCAAGGTGATACCTTGTTTCAAATTCCTGAGGAAAGTACGGTTATTCAATTCCAAGTGAAAAATCCAAAGAACGGCAAGCTACAAACCTACTATCAGTATGGGTCTGATCCTGATTTTGATTATTTCCGCCCAGTATTCTTTTTACAAACAAAATCGAGTTCATCCAAAGAAAAACAAGAATTCTTTGATGATTATCACCCATCCACTCAAAAGAATTATTGGGATAGAAGTCTTGATTTTAGTTATGATAATTTATCTGTTTCACAAAATTCTCACTTTTATAAATTATTTTATTCCGATCGATTTAGCAATCTTCCACTAGGAGTCAGCCCAACAGGAAATACATTTAAAACTACAATTACAGATACCTATATCTTGCCAGATGAAAATCGAAATAGCGAAGGAGTAAGAGTAGCATCACAATCGAAAACATACACAGATAAAAATGAATACACAACTGAAATACTTAGTAAAAATGTTAACTAATTTCAGAAATTATGGATGTCGGAATAAGTTTGTGTATACAAGTTGTTGACCCATATTGATTTCTAAATATAGAGATGACCATAAAAAATATCTGAGTGAACATGGATCACTCAGATATTTTTTACTTATCAAACTTCACTTCCTCAAGCAAGTACTCGATGAATTTTTCTCCCATTTTTGAGAGGGCTGTTTTTTCATGTTTGATATAGACCAGCTCGATCGGGTCTTCGATATCAAGGGGGATGGAGACGATGTTATCGCCATTGAGATTGCTGTTGAGGATCCCGGTCGCAATGGTGTAGCCATCCAAACCAATCAAGAGATTAAAGAGGGTTGCCCGGTCACTGACGACGATGGATTTCTTATGATGCTCTTGAGAGAGGATCTCTTCTGAGAAGTAGAAGGAGTTGTGAGTCCCTTGGTCATAGCTAAGGTATGGGAAATCTTCCAGATCTGACAAGTGAACGATCTCTTTCTTGGCAAGAGGATTGGTCTTGCTGACAAAGATATGAGGTTGCGCTGTAAAGAGGTGGGTGGCAATCAGGTGATTATCATCCAGCATCTTAGAGAGGACATCGCGGTTGTAGCTATTCAAAAAGAGTACGCCAACCTCGCTGCGGAAGTTCTTGACGTCATCGATGATCTCCCAAGTCCGCGTCTCCCGTAGGAAGAGCTCGTATTTTTCCATGTCGCTTTTCTTCAATAGTGAAACGAAGGCCTCAACCACGAAGGCGTAGTGCTGTGAAGAGACGCTGAAAAGCTCACGAGAGCCCACAGGATTTTTATAGCGCTCGGACAAGAGGTCAATCTGCTCCACCACCTGGCGGGCATAAGAGAGGAACTCCATCCCATCGCGGGTCAAAGTGATCCCTTTGGGATTTCGGATAAAGATTTCAATTCCCATCTCATTTTCCAAGTCCTTGACAGCATTGGAAAGGCTAGGTTGAGTGATGAAGAGTTGTTTTGCGGCCTCATTCATAGAGCCGGTTTCGACGATTTTGATAATGTATTGTAATTGTTGTATTCTCATGCTTTTATTTTAACATAAAATAGCGCGTTTTTCCCGTAAAATGTGGTCTTTCAAGGACTGTATGAGAATAAGACAGGCTGAGGTAGGTAATAGGAAGTAGGCTAGATCAAATAGTTAAAAAATAGAAGATTGGAAACAAAATCTACATCTGGGGACTGATTTTGATGGAAAAATACAGTTTTGCCTTGCTGAAGGTAAGATCTGATTGATAGAATGGTAAAAAATTGATTGAGGAGATCTTATGAAAAAACTCGTTTCCTGGTATAAGAAAAAGGATAAGGAATTGGAAACCCATTTCACAGCTGGTCTGTTGCAGATCAATTTTGTGACCAATGCTCTGATTCTATTGGCCTTTTACATCTATTTGGTTATTAGTCAGTCGCTCTACGCAATAAAGGATCCATTCATTCAATTTAGTGTTTGGGAGGTCATTGCCTTCACCATGGAGATCTTTCCTTACGGTTTGACTCTGGCCCTCTTTGTCCCCAATATTTTTGTCATCATTTATGGGATTGGTCGGTGGTCTAGCCTCCAGTTCAAAGAATCTGAGGAAGAAGCTCTCAAAGATCCAGAACTGTTTGAGGATAGAGGGCCAAAAGAAGGAGAAAGGACAAGAGAAGATGACGCATTCCTTATGAAGGAAAAGCAGGAATCACCTAGTCCTAAGCCTGTCAAAAAGAAAAAGCAACAGCCTACAATTGTTCTTTGGTTTGGTCTCTTTGGTTGCTTTCTCGAAGCGATTTTCATTTACATCGTCAAGGAGATGACTTTTTACGATTGGAGTGAAAGTTTGATCAATTCGCAGAAGCATGCCCTGATCTGGTCTGGCGCCTATCCGACCTTCTTCACACTGGCAGCTCTTACTTTACTAGCCTTGATTATCTATTCCTACCGGGATGCGAATTCACTCTCGCCGTTAGCAAATGTCTTCTGCATCAGTGGCATTCTAGGAGGAGTGGTTCTTCTCTTAGTTTCTGATAATCAACTGCAGGTAGCAAGTTTTCACACCTTTTTCTTACTGATCTATTCCATCCATCTTTTATGGGTTCGCATCAGGGAGTGGCAGGAAGATCGAACAGAGATAAGCTATGAGAATCGTCTGTTTCAATGGCTCCATCAGCTCTTAAACAAGTCGCGTAACTGGCCATGGCTAGCAGTTCTGGTTGCCCTTCCGACCCTAGCCCTTGTTGTCCTCGTTCTCATGCTCTTTGGGCAGCAGCCGGATTCCATGATCAAGGCCTGGACCAATACAGCTGACTGGGCCTTCTCACAGAAGATCCCTCCTCAGAATCTCATCATTGATGAGCACTATCTCTGTACAGTTGCGGCTGGTGGCCATGAAAATGTTGTCAAGCCCCAGCGGATGGGCGTCCGCCACGGACATCCAGTTGTTGTCAATCGCCAGCTTTGTATTGCCAACGCTTTTGAGCAGGTGCTGGAAGAAAAGACGCCACGTTTCCATCGCTTCTTGCGTCGCAATTATGACCGCTATGGCTATCCCTTTGCCAAACATATTAAGAAAAAATGGGCTATGGACCTGATCTACTACCTGATGAAACCGTTGGAATGGCTCTTTTTACTGGTTCTTTATCTAGTTGACCGCAAGCCTGAAAACCGAATCGCCATGCAATACATCAAACCGATCCCAGAAGATTTTGACCCTAAGAAAGCTTCCTAAGTTACTGATTTTACTTGACAAGCGAGAAGGAGCGCGATATAATGAGACAAATTTAACCTTTAAGAGGTCCAGAGAGGCCTGCAAGGAAAGACAGAAAAAAGATCAGCGGACGGAGTCTAGCTGATCATTTGTAGGACCTTGCTTTTGCGAGGTCTTTTTTGCTGAAAGAAAGAAGAGGAAACCAATGGTCAGTGACAGTTGTAAAAAACGCTTTGGCAAAATCATGATGGAGGAGATGGAGCTCGTCGCTCAAGAAGAAATCGCTCCCCGCATCTATTCTATGATCTTGAAGGGGGAAATGGTGGCGCAGATGCTGCCAGGTCAATTCCTTCATATCCGCGTCCCTGATGGGGCCAAGCTCCTTCGCCGTCCGATTTCAATTTCTGAGATTGATCCTGAGACACAGACGTGTCGCTTGATCTACCGCATCGAAGGTGGGGGGACAGCAATCTTTTCCCAATTGCCAATCGGTAGCAAACTCAGCGTCATGGGGCCACAGGGAAATGGCTTTGATCTTACCAATCTCGGCCAAGGTCAGAAAGCCTTGATCATCGGTGGCGGTATCGGTGTTCCTCCTTTGGTCCAAGTGGCCAAACAACTCCATGAGCAAGGGGTAGAAGTTGAAGTGGTTGTCGGCTTTGCGACCAAAGAAGCCGTCATTTTGGAAGAAGAGCTTTCTCAGGTTGCTCATGTCACTGTAACGACAGACGATGGGACTTATGGCACTAAGGGCTATGTTTCTACGGTCATTGATCAGATGGACCAGAAGTTTGACGCTATCTATTCTTGTGGAGCACCTGGCATGCTCAAATATGTCAATACCAAATTCCATGACCATCCCCGCGCCTACATTTCCATGGAATCCCGTATGGCTTGTGGGATGGGGGCTTGCTATGCCTGTGTAGTGCATCTGGAAAATGAAAGCCAAGCAGCCAATAAGCGCGTGTGTGAAGACGGACCGGTTTTTGAAACCGGTACGATTGTGATGTAGGAGGACCTTATGACAGCAAATCGACTAGCCGTATCCTTACCTGGTTTAGACTTGAAAAACCCGATTATTCCGGCATCTGGCTGTTTTGGTTTCGGTCAGGAATATGCTAAATACTATGACTTAGACCTGCTTGGATCCATCATGATCAAGGCGACGACTGCGGAGGCTCGCTTCGGAAATCCGACTCCACGAGTTGCTGAGACGCCGGCAGGCATGCTCAATGCCATTGGACTCCAAAATCCAGGGGTAGACGTGGTCCTAGCAGAGAAACTCCCTTGGTTGGCCCAACATTATCCAGATCTACCGATTATTGCCAACGTAGCCGGCTTCTCCAATGAAGAGTATGCGACGGTATCTAGCAAGATCTCGCAAGCGCCAAATGTCAAGGCCATTGAGCTCAATATCTCTTGTCCAAACGTAGACCATGGCAACAACGGTCTCTTAATCGGGCAGGTTCCTGAATTGGCCTATGCGGCTGTGAAAGCAGCGGTAGAAGCGTCCTCCGTCCCTGTCTATGTCAAGTTAACGCCTAGTGTGGCAGACATTACGCAGGTCGCAAAAGCAGCAGAGGATGCAGGGGCGACCGGCTTAACCATGATCAATACCTTGGTCGGCATGCGTTTTGACCTCAAGACTGGTAAGCCCATCATTGCCAATGGAACCGGAGGCATGTCGGGTCCAGCTGTTTTTCCAGTTGCATTAAAACTCATCCGTCAGGTTGCCCAATCCACTAAACTTCCGATTATCGGAATGGGAGGTGTGGATTCAGCAGAAGCAGCCATAGAAATGATGATTGCAGGTGCCTCTGCGATTGGAGTTGGAACTGCTAATTTCACCGATCCTTATGCATGTCCAACCATCATCGAAGATCTGCCACAGGTCATGGATCGATACGGTATTGACACCCTTGAGAACTTCCGTAAACATGTACGGGAAAATCTACTGTAAATCCTTGACTTTTCCCAAATATCGTACTACAATAAATAAAAACCTTTAAAGCAGTCCAGAGAGGCTCCTAAGGTCTAGACGTTGAATCATGGTAGTTGTTCCTACCTAATTTTCGTGTAACCTTGCCTCGGGCAAGGTTTTTTTGTAGACAAAATGATCAATCAAAAAAGGAGTAATCCATGCGTGAAGAACGTCCTATTATCGCCCTTGACTTCCCAGCTTTCGAGGATGTCAAAAATTTTTTAGAGCATTTTCCAGAAGACGAAAAATTATTTGTAAAAATCGGAATGGAATTTTTCTATGCAGTTGGTCCTGAAATTGTACATTACCTCAAAGGGCTTGGACACAGTATTTTCCTTGATTTGAAATTGCATGATATCCCAAATACAGTCAAATCAGCCATGTCCGTACTGGGGACCTTCGGAGTAGATATGGTGACGGTCCACGCAGCCGGTGGTGTAGAGATGATGCGCGAAGCCAAGGCAGCTCTTGGTGAAGGAGCTAAATTGGTAGCCGTGACCCAGTTGACTTCTACCAGTGAAGAAGACATGCGTGATTGCCAAAACATCCAAACAACGGTCCAAGAATCTGTAGTTAATTACGCTCGCAAGGCTCAAGAAGCAGGCTTGGATGGCGTTGTTTGTTCAGCCCATGAAGTAGCCTTGATCAAGGATGCCACTTCATCAGACTTTGTCTGTGTCACACCAGGGATTCGTCCTGCTGGAGCTGAAATCGGTGACCAAAAACGGGTCATGACGCCACAAGAAGCTCATAAAATTGGATCTGACTATATTGTCGTTGGACGCCCAATCATCCAAGCAGAAAACCCATGGGACGCTTACCATGAAATTAAGAGACAGTGGAATGCGTAAGAGCTACTAAAAGTGAAACTTTTGTAGCTCTACGGAAAGTCCTATGGGACCTTTCCTAACGCACTCACTAGATTTAGAGTATAAAAATAATCATGTTATCCTCTAAATCGTCGGAATACCAATCGCTACTAAAAGTGGGATTTTTTGTAGCTGTACGGGAAGTCCTACGGGATCTTCCCTAACGAGTTCACTAGATCACAGAAGAGAAAATGATCGTTTCTCTTCTGTAATCGTCGGAATAATCGGAGCCCGATAGGGCCTTCTCTAAACTATTCACTAACTTAGTTGAAAGAAAATTATCGTTTCTTTCAACTAAGTGTCGGAACTTAAAAAGTCCATGGGATCTTCCCTAACGCATTCACTAACCTGTAATGTTGTTGTTTAAATCAATAATTGATTTAATTCGTATATGATTAAAATCGTAAAAAGGAGTCGTTATGTCATTAGCTAAAGATATTGCTAGCCATCTTTTGAAAATCGAAGCGGTTTATTTGAAACCAGAAGAACCTTTCACTTGGGCATCTGGGATCAAATCCCCTATTTATACAGATAACCGTGTAACCCTCGCTTATCCTGAAACTCGTACCTTGATCGAAAATGGATTTGTAGATAAAATCAAGGAAGCTTTCCCTGAAGTGGAAGTTATTGCAGGTACAGCAACTGCAGGAATTCCTCACGGTGCGATTATTGCGGACAAGATGAATTTGCCATTTGCCTACATTCGTAGCAAACCAAAAGACCACGGTGCTGGTAATCAAATCGAAGGCCGTGTACCACAAGGTCAAAAGATGGTCGTAGTGGAAGATTTGATTTCTACTGGTGGATCTGTCTTGGATGCTGTCGCAGCTGCCAAGCGTGAAGGAGCGGATGTTCTTGGTGTGGTTGCTATCTTCACCTACCAATTGGAGAAGGCAGATAAGAAATTTGCGGAAGCTGGCGTTCAACTTGAAACTTTGTCTAACTATACAGAATTGATCCACTTGGCGGAAGAACAAGGTTACATCACTTCTGAAGGTTTAGAGTTGTTACACCGTTTCAAGGAAAACCAAGAAACTTGGCAAAATAAATAAAACAACTGAAGCGTTTTTAACGCTTCTTTTTTATACTCTTTTCACTAGTTGGTGGTTAACTTGATTCTCAAAGTAAAATCCGGTATGATAGTAGTAATTGTTTTTATGGATGAAGGAAAAACTATTTTTAAGGGAGAATAAGATGACAAAAGAACATTATTTGCAAATGAAGAAGCAGGCTCGGGTCTGGTTTACCGTCAATATCATCATCAGTTTGATTGCTATTGCAGGAGGAATTTTAGTGGTCATTAGTAAATCACGTCATATCCCATTTCTATTGATGGCCTTGGGGGCACTGACTTTGATGAACCAAGTCTTGGTTACCCCTGCTTTCAACGCCAAAAAAGAAGCTGAGGAAGAACATCCAGAATGGAAGAGTTTGTCTACTAAAGATACTAAAATAACTGCGGAGAATCTGCAAAAAGGTTTTTTGGCATCAGCTACGGCTCTTCTGGTTGTGATTATTGGTTTCTTTATGTTTTATCGTCCTCTTCCGACAACAGACGCAGGAACTGAAGTGATCAATACCTATCGCGAGATCCAGTCTGTGCCAGAAAATTCAACAGAAAAAGGATCTAGCACAGTCTCTAATTTAACTCCGAAAGATGTTCAAACCTTACAAGAATTAAAAGAAGAAATCGAATCCAATGCCCCATCAGATTCAAACTCACTAGATATAAACAAAGCAAAAGATCTTGCAGAAAAAGCGCAGCAACAGAATTGGTTGAAAAGGGGAGAATAAAAATTTTTTCAAGGGATTTGAAACCAACTAGTTTATGTGAAAGGGTAAAAAATCAATGATAGTAACAACATTCTGGCTTAGTTTGGGCATTCTGACACTTGTTTTCTTGATCATGCTGCTTATCTTTTACACCTTGTATCGTCGTGAAATAAAAGTGAAAACAGAATCAACCGCAAAAGTTATGGGAGAAGTAGTTGCTTTTGATTCAAAAAATCAACTGCTTATTTTTCTGCCTGTGGTGGAGTATCAAGTCGAGGGTGAAAGATACCAGAAGAACTTTACCTACGCTTATTTCAGAGAGACTTTTTCTAAGTCAAGACAAACCAATGTTTTCGATAGAACCTATGTTCTTGGAACCGGCAAAAATCTGGATTTGCGGATGATATTCCCAATCGGGTCTCCCATGACAGTCTTTTATAATCCAGTCGACCCACAGATCGGTTTTGTCGAACGATATGCCGGCTTAGTCGGTTTCTATAAAATCGGAATGATTCTAACAGTTGGGATTTATCTTGTTTTATTATGTATTCTAATCCTAGTGTTTTAGGTTAGTTAAGGTTAAGAGTTAAAAATTGGTTGGATAAAATGAATGTATCCATAATTACCATTTTACAGTTGATAGTCACCCCAAAACAGCAGAAATGCTGTTTTTTTGATATAATGGACCTATGTTATCGAAAAGTAAACGTATTCTATTTGGGATGCTTCATGTTGTCATGTTGATAGTGATGGTCCACTGGTTCTTGATCAGTGTGACCTATCTGAGAGAGATTTCATGGCTAGCCATTTTAGGTGCTGGATTGCTATTTCTGCTAGCCTGGCTGAAACGCGATGGGCTAAAGAGTGCCTTTGCTTGGTTGACTCGGCATAAAAAAGGCTTCTTGTTTGGAGCCCTTGTCTTTCAGGTGATTGTCATGGTCTGTGCGGAGCTCTTTATCCGTCGGGATGCCGCGGTTGTTTTCAAAGGGGCTTTTGATCTTCTTAAGCAATCCTCTATCACCAACTACCTCAGTCGCAATCCCAATAACATTCCGCTCTTTCTTTACGAGAAGTTTTTCTATGTTTTATTTGGCTCTAGCGGTCTGTGGGTCATGCAGGCTCTCAATATCCTCTATGTCAATCTGGGTGCAGTCCTCTTGTCCAAGCTGTCCCAGAAGCATTTCAATCAAAAAACGGCTGATCTAGTCTATCTCTTCTATGTGAGCTTGATCTGTTACTCGCCTTATTTCTATTCCATGTATACGGACATTCCGCTGCTTCCTTTGATCGCTCTTCAGTTATGGTGGGCCTTGGATCTCTTGAAGGAAGACCAAGCAAGCATCTCTTGGAAAAAGATAGTTGGCTTGGGCATCTTATCTGGCCTATCCATGTTGATTCGTCCAACGACAATTATTGTCATGATTGCCTTTTGGGCTGTGCTTTTCTTTAGAGGAAATTGGAAGGCCTTTGGAAAGATTGCTACGGTGACCGTGGTGATGACGGGCTTTGTCTTTGCAGGATTGAATACGGCGGTCAATCATCAAAGAGTTGTACCGATCTTGAAACAAGAAGGGCTGGCTAAAGGACCTCTCTTGTTTATCAATCTGGGCTTGACGGATATGGGCCACAATCAAGAAGATATGAAAGAAGGCTTGCTAGCCTATATTGATGAGGATAAGCGCTCTGATTACAACAATGGCCTCTTTAAAAAAGAAAATGTGATCAAAGAAATCAAGCGCCGTCTCAAGGAGTACGGTCCGTTCGGTTTGATCGGGCATATCTACTACAAGCAATCCTTGACGGTAGCAGAAGGGACCCTGGGCTGGCTCTACCGAGATGTAGAGTATGAGAAGACGCCTTTTATCAATCCTCTCTATGCACCCCTGACTAAAAATAATGGTCTGGCAAAATGGGTGCGGACCTATTTCCTCAGCATTGATCGCCCGCAGTACAAGTATTATGAATTTGTCAAGCAGGTGATTTGGATCGTCCTATCGGCTGGTTTGGTTGGAGCTTATCTCAAACGTAGAGATACAGATGACTTTAACTTCCTTTCCTTAGCGGTCTTTGGTGGCTTACTCTTCTTGACCATCTTTGAAGGCGGGAAGACCCGCTACCTCATCCAATTCTTACCGCAAATTTTACTAGTCGCTTCGATCGGTCTAGCAGGATTTATTAAGAAAGAAAATATCTAAAAGCTCTCGCTTGTTTGACAGGCAGAAATAGAGGTTGGATAAAAATGTCCAGCCTCTTTTTTATCCAGTGGATCTGCGCCAAATGTGGTATAATGGAAGGTAAGAATTTATTGGATAGCGGAGAGTTTCCATGCAGCATTCACCTTGGCATGAAGCCATCAAATCCCATCTTCCAGAAGGGTATTTTCACCAGATCAATGACTTTATGAATGAAGTCTACAGCAAAGGAGTGGTTTATCCATCGCGTGACAAGGTCTTTAAGGCCTTGCAGACGACAGAGATGGATCAGGTCAAGGTTTTGATTTTAGGCCAAGATCCCTACCATGGACCGGATCAAGCGCAGGGCTTAAGTTTTTCTGTTCCGGATCATGTACCAGCGCCGCCTTCTTTGCAAAATATTCTCAAAGAATTACGCTCAGATATCGGAGAGAGGCGCTCCCATGATCTGACCTCTTGGGCAGAGCAAGGAGTGCTCTTGCTCAATGCCTGCTTGACGGTGCCAGCTGGTCAGGCCAATGGCCATGCAGGACAAATTTGGGAGCCTTTCACAGATGCTGTGATCAAGGTGGTTAATGAGTTGGAGGAGCCTGTTGTCTTTATCCTCTGGGGATCTTATGCCCGTAAGAAAAAGCCGCTGATTACCCAAGATCGACATTTGGTCCTTGAATCAGCTCACCCAAGTCCCTTATCGGCCTACCGAGGATTCTTTGGTTCCCAACCCTTTTCAAAAACCAATCAATTTTTGAAAGAGGCGGGACGCGAGCCGATTGATTGGTTAAGATAGGAGAAAGAAATGCCACAATTAGCAACGATTTGTTACATTGACAATGGGAAAGAATTTCTCATGTTACATCGCAATAAAAAGCCCAATGATGTCCATGAAGGTAAATGGATCGGAGTTGGTGGAAAATTAGAACGCGGGGAAACCCCACAGGAGTGTGCTGCGCGTGAGATTTTTGAAGAGACAGGCCTTAGAGCCAAGCCAGTCTTAAAAGGGATCATTACCTTTCCGGAGTTTACTCCAGATTTGGACTGGTACACCTATGTCTTCAAGGCAACAGATTTTGAGGGAGAACTGATCGAGTGTAACGAAGGGACCTTGGAGTGGGTACCTTATGATCAAGTCCTCTCAAAACCAACCTGGGAAGGGGACCACACCTTTGTCGAGTGGTTGTTGGAGGATAAACCCTTCTTTTCAGCAATGTTTCGCTATGACGGCGACCGCTTGTTAGAGTCGCATGTTGATTTTTATGAATAAAGGAGAATGCAATGGTTGTCATTAAAAATGGTCGCGTAATGGATCCCAAGACTGGCTTGGATCAAGTCTGTGATCTTCGCATTGAAGGAAAGAAAATCGTAGAGATCGCTGAAAACCTCCCAACGGATGGACAAGAAGTCCTTGATGCTACTGGTCTGGTGGTTGCTCCTGGTTTGATCGATGTACACGTGCATTTCCGCGAGCCCGGTCAAACCCATAAAGAAGACATCCATACGGGTGCCTTAGCCGCAGCTGCTGGTGGTTTTACTCGAGTGGTCATGATGGCCAATACCAATCCGACCATTTCAGATATTACGACCTTAGAGGAAGTCTTAGCTTCTGCAGCCAAGGAAAATCTTCACATTCATACGGTTGCGACGGTGACTAAGAACTTTGACGGTCAACACCTGACAGATTTTGAAGGACTGCTTAAGGCCGGTGCAGTAGGATTTTCAGATGATGGGATTCCTCTTCAAAGTACTAAGGTTGTCCGTGAAGCCTTGGAAGAAGCTAAGCGTCTAGGAACCTTTATTAGTCTGCATGAAGAAGACCCTGAGTTGAATGGCATTCTTGGTTTGAATGAAAACATTGCTAAGGAACACTTCCATGTCTGTGGGGCGACGGGTGTGGCCGAATACTCGATGGCTGCGCGTGATGCCATGATTGCCCATGCGACAGGTGCGCACCTCCATATCCAACACCTTTCCAAGGAAGAAAGTGTCAAGGTGGTGGAATTTGCCCAAGGATTAGGAGCTCATGTGACGGCAGAAGTGGCACCTCAACACTTTTCGAAAACAGAAAGTCTGCTCTTGACTAAAGGAAGCAATGCTAAGATGAATCCACCTCTTCGCTTGGAATCTGACCGTCTAGCAGTGATTGAAGGCTTGAAGTCAGGCGTCATCTCTGTGATTGCGACGGACCACGCGCCTCACCATGCGGATGAGAAGAATGTTCCTGATATTACCAAAGCACCATCTGGCATGACTGGGCTTGAAACCTCGCTTTCTCTTGGTTTGACCTACTTGGTGCATGCAGGCCATTTAAGCCTGATGCAATTGCTTGAAAAGATGTCCTATAATCCAGCACGTCTCTATGATTTTGATGCTGGCTATATCGCAGTGGATGGACCGGCAGATTTGACCATCTTTGATCCAGAAGCAGATCGTCTGGTATCGGATCATTTCGCTTCAAAAGCTGGTAATTCACCATTTGTGGGTGAAACACTAAAAGGAAAAGTCGCTTATACGATCTGTGATGGACAAGTGATTTTTCAAGGATAAGCGATCGTATTCATATGAATCTTAAAAAAATGATGCAAGGCTTGGTTTTCTTTTTAACCAGCCTTCTTGTCTTTGTCTTTCTATTTCGTGCTCTGCTACCAACTGCATCCCCTCGTATGACCAAGCCCAAAATGGCTACGAAAGAAGTCACCTATACTTATGTAGCTCTAGGAGATTCACTGACCGAAGGAGTAGGGGATAGCACCAAGCAAGGGGGCTTCGTGCCCATCCTTGCCCAAAGTCTGTCCAATGAAAATGACGGCCAGTATCAGCCTGTCAACTATGGAGTAGCTGGGAATACAAGTGCTCAGATCTTAGATCGGCTCAAGAAGCAAACAGACCTTCAGAAGGATCTCAAAAAGGCGCGTGTCATGACCTTAACGGTTGGGGGAAATGATTTGCGCAAAGTCGTTGTCGATCATCTGAGTGATTTTTCTCTATCAGATATCCAAAAGCCGCTCAAGAGTTATACAGCGAACCTCAAAGAAATTATCACTAAGGCCAGAAAGGACAATCCCCATCTTCCCATTTATGTAGTGGGGATCTACAATCCTCTTTACCTGAATTTTCCTGAATTAACTAGTATCCAGACGGCTGTAGATCGTTGGAATGAGACGACGGAAGAAACCATCGTGCAATTTGATCAGGCCTATTTCGTCCCTATCAATGATCTGCTTTATAAAGGAATTGATGGGAAAATGGGCGTATCAGAAATCAGTGATGGGAAGACAACCGTTATCAATGATGCCCTGTATGAAGAGGATAGTTTCCACCCCAACAATACGGGCTATGAAAAGATGAAACAAGCAATATTGGAGAAAATCAATGCCACGAAGAAAACTTGGAGTCAAAAATAATCCCATCAAAGAGAAGGTCCCCTTCCTTCAAAAAATCAATATTTGGAAATGGTTATTTTTAGGTTTGGTCAGCCTTCTCTTAGCCTTCGCTATAGTTGTGCAAGGACGCTTAGCGATGCCAAGAGAAGATGTTAGTCAGCTTCATCAAACAGCTGGCACCAAAGATGTCAAAGTTGGAACCATGACAACGACTCGAGATCAACTCAATGACACCATCAAATCGCTTCTGAAAAAATATAAGCTGTCCGACTACAAGGTCTATGCAGACAATCAGCAAATCCTATTAGAAGGGCAGTTGAGTCTCTTAGGGAAGGATTATCCCTTATACATTTACTTTCAACCATCCAAATTGGAAAATGGGAACATCCTCTTGACGGTGAAAGATTTTTCAGTCGGAACCTTTCAAATTCCACAAAGGATGGTCTTGCAGCTCTTGAGTAAAAATAAAAATATCCCAAAATTTGTTCAGATCTCACCCAAGCAGTCTACCATCACCATTGTATTGCCAGAAATTGACAATGACTTTGGAATCTATGTCAAGGCCAATACCATTGACCTCTATAATGACAAGATCGTTTTCGATTTGTATCAGAAGAAGTAGGGTGAAAGAGGCTATTCAAATTGAATTCACAATCATCTTAAAAACTTTCCTTAGGTTCAATAATTCCGAGAGAGTGGGACAGAAATCGGTAATTCGTTAGAATTCGATTTCGTCGTCCCACCTCCGCACAGTTGAGTAGGGCTGTAAAAGCTGATGAAATCAGCGTAGTAGAGCCCACTCAACCACTGCGTCTTGCTCGACAATCCAAAAACAATTGAGAGGCTAGGACTTTTGTCCCAGCCTCTTTTCTCACGGCGGAAAGTTTCATTACATGATGTGTTTGAGTGAGCATAATAGTATATGTCATTATAAATTTTTTAATAGCACCTAGGTTTTCTTATACAAAAACAGGCTGTCTATAGTCTAATTAGAATTGAAAACTCTATTTTGTTTCTATTCAAAAAATTCAGAATATTGTAGAAAATTCTTGACATTGCTTTTTCCCTATGCTAAAATACTAAACAAGACATTGAACAAAGGAGAAAGTCAAACATGAAAACAGCTAAGTTTATTCAATTTGCTTTGTTGTTGAGGTATAAGGGCTAGTGCAGAAGCATTAGTCCTGTTTGGCTTACCAAGCGGGCAACAACATCTCGCTTGGTTGACCGAGTGAGATGTTTTTCTTTATATCCACTACATAGAAATGAGGAGACCCTATGCGTAAAGTTGAATTTTTAGATACCAGCCTTCGGGATGGCGAACAGACTCCAGGAGTTAATTTTTCTATCAAAGAAAAGATTGCCATTGCTAAACAATTGGAAAAATGGGGCATTTCTGCTATTGAAGCAGGTTTTCCTGCAGCTAGTCCTGATTCCTTCACAGCTGTGCAGGAGATTGCCAAGGTCTTGACCAAGACAGCCGTGACAGGTTTGGCCCGTTCTGTCAAATCAGATATTGATGCTTGCTATGAAGCCTTGAAGGATGCTAAGTATCCACAAATTCACGTCTTTATCGCAACCAGTCCGATTCACCGGGAGTTTAAACTCAACAAGACAAAGGAAGAAATCCTTGAAACGATCAAAGAGCACGTTTCTTACGCTCGCTCAAAATTTGAGATTGTGGAATTCTCGCCAGAAGATGCTACCCGGACAGAATTGGATTTCCTCTTGCAAGTCGTACAGACTGCAGTCGATGCTGGTGCTAGCTATATCAACATTCCTGATACAGTCGGTTTCACGACACCAGCGGAGTATGGTGCCATTTTCAAATACTTGATTGACCATGTCAAGACAGATCGCGAGATTATCTATTCACCTCATTGCCATGATGACCTAGGAATGGCCGTGGCGAATAGCCTCGCTGCTGTTAAAAATGGTGCCCGTCGTGTCGAAGGAACCATTAATGGGATCGGGGAGCGGGCCGGCAATGCGGCACTTGAAGAAGTAGCAGTTGCTCTCAATATTCGCGAAGACTATTTCCAAGTGGAAAGTCCGATTGTCCTTAATGAAACCATCAACACTTCTGAGTTGGTCTCTCGGTACTCTGGTATTCCAATTCCTAAAAACAAGGCGGTTGTTGGTGGCAATGCCTTCTCACACGAGTCTGGTATTCACCAAGACGGGGTTCTTAAAAATCCTCTTACTTATGAAATCATCACCCCTGAGCTGGTGGGTGTCAAGAGCAATAGCCTCCCTCTTGGAAAATTGTCTGGTCGCCATGCCTTTGTCGAAAAACTGCATGAGTTGGGACTGGAATATACAGAAGAGGACATCAAGCCGTTGTTTGCTAAGTTCAAATCTCTGGCAGACAAGAAACACGAGATCACAGATGCCGATATCCGCGCCCTTGTTGCCGGTACAGCAGTGGAAAATCCAGAAGGATTCCAATTTAATGATCTCCGCTTAACCACCAATGCAGACGAAACGATTACAGCAGCGGTTAGCCTCCGCAATGAAGAAGGGGAAGTACTTGAATTCCTTGCCAATGGTCAAGGGTCGGTTGAAGCCATCTTTAATGCGATTGATAAATTCTTCAACCAAACCGTTCGCTTGACATCTTACAATATCGATGCAGTGACAGATGGGATCGATGCCCAAGCCCGCGTCTTGGTATCCGTGGAAAATGTCGATACAGATACGATTTTCAATGCCTCTGGTTTGGACTTTGACGTATTGAAAGCCTCTGCTATCGCTTATATCAATGCCAACACGCTGGTTCAAAAAGAGAATGCGGGTGAGATGGGACGAGCTGTCTCCTACCGTGATCTTCCACAAGCCTAAGAGGAAATAAACATGACGAAGAAAATTGTAACACTTGCAGGAGATGGGATTGGCCCTGAGATCATGACAGCTGGACTAGAGGTCCTCGCAGCCGTTGCTCCCAAAATTGGCTTTGATTATAGTCTAGAAGACAAAGCTTTTGGGGGTGCTGGGATTGATGCTGCTGGCCACCCACTTCCCCAAGATACTCTACAAGCAGCTAAAGGAGCGGATGCTATTCTTCTTGCAGCCATCGGAAGTCCTGAGTATGACAATGCTCCTGTTCGTCCAGAACAAGGCTTACTTGCTATTCGCAAGGAATTAAATCTCTTTGCCAATATTCGTCCTGTACGGATTTTTGACGCCTTGAAACACCTGTCTCCTTTGAAACCAGAGCGTATCGAGGGTGTCGACTTCGTGGTCGTGCGTGAATTGACAGGTGGGATTTATTTTGGAGAGCATATCTTAAAAGAAGATACAGCGCGCGATATCAATGATTACAGTGCGGAAGAAATTCGTCGGATTATGCACCAAGCCTTCAAGATCGCGCGAGGACGTGGCAAGAAAGTGACCAGTATCGATAAGCAAAATGTCCTTGCAACTTCTAAATTGTGGCGCCAAGTGGCAGAAGAAGTTGCCAAAGAATTTCCAGATGTGACCTTAGAGCACCAGCTTGTCGATAGTGCGGCCATGATCATGATTACCAATCCAGCCCGCTTTGATGTTGTAGTGACAGAGAATCTATTCGGAGATATCTTATCTGACGAATCGAGCGTCCTTCCTGGAACACTAGGCGTGATGCCGTCTGCCAGTCATTCTGACCAAGGACCAAGTATGTACGAACCGATTCATGGTTCAGCACCAGATATTGCAGGTCAAGGCATTGCCAATCCGATTTCCATGATCCTCTCTGTTGCCATGATGCTCCGAGACAGTTTTGGAGAAACAGCAGGTGCAGAAATGATCGAAGAAGCTGTCAATCAAACCTTGAATCAAGGAATCTTGACACGGGATCTAGGTGGTCAGGCTTCTACTGCAGAGATGACTGCAGCCATTATTGGGAATCTCTAAGATGACTTGGATAGATCGCTGTTTAGTGCTAATCGCAATTTGGAATAGTATCGTATTTCTGACCTATGGCTTAGATAAACGAAAAGCTATCCAAAACAGGTGGCGGATTCCTGAAAAGGTCCTGTTACTCGAGAGCTGGGTGCTTGGTGGATTCGGAGCTCTACTAAGTGGATATCTCTTTCACCACAAGGTGCGGAAATGGTATTTTCAAGCCACCTGGTGGGGCAGTAGCCTTCTTTTAGCAGGTGCCCTCTTTCTAATCCTTCAATGGATTTCTTAACAACAAGATAAATGGAGAAAGATGATGAGTGGAAAATCTATCTTTGATAAACTTTGGGACCGCCACGTGATTACAGGAGTGGAAGGGCAACCCCAACTCATGTATGTGGACCAACACTACATCCACGAAGTGACGAGTCCGCAAGCCTTTCAAGGATTACGGGACGCAGGACGCAAGGTCCGACGACCTGATTTAACCTTTGGAACCTTTGATCACAATGTTCCAACGGTCAATATTTTTGATATTAGAGATGTGATTTCAAAAGCCCAGATTGATAAATTAGCTGAGAATGTGGTGGACTTTGGGATTGATCATGCTGCCCATGGTTCTGCTAAGCAAGGAATCGTTCATATGGTGGGCCCTGAAACCGGTCGGACCCAGCCTGGGAAATTTATTGTCTGTGGAGACAGCCATACCGCAACCCATGGAGCCTTTGGAGCCATTGCCTTTGGGATTGGAACCAGTGAAGTGGAGCATGTCTTTGCCACCCAAACCATCTGGCAAGTCAAACCAAAGAAAATGTTGGTTGAATTCACCGGAACCCCACAAAAAGGGATCTATTCAAAGGATTACATCCTAGCTTTGATAGCGCGCTACGGTGTTGCTTGTGGAGTTGGCTATGTCGTAGAGTATCGGGGAGAAGCAATTGATCGCTTGACCATGGAAGAACGCATGACCATCTGTAACATGTCGATCGAGTTCGGGTCCAAAATGGGGATCATGAATCCAGATGAGACGACCTTTGACTACCTCCGAGGACGCGAATGTGTGCCAGATGATTTTGAGGACGCAGTAGCTGATTGGAAGACTTTGGTTAGTGATGACGATGCCGTTTATGATAAGGTCATCCGTTTGGATGTATCTGATCTTGCTCCAATGGTGACTTGGGGGACCAATCCTTCTATGGGAGTGGACTTTGAGACTCCTTTTCCAGAGATTCGAGACATGAATGATGAACGGGCTTATCATTATATGGATCTCAAACCTGGCCAAAAACCAGCAGACATTGAATTAGGCTATATCTTTATCGGTTCTTGTACCAATGCGCGTCTCAGTGATTTGGAGTTGGCAGCCAAGTTTGTGAAAGGCAAAAAAATTGCACCAAACTTAACTGCTATTGTGGTACCTGGCTCTCGTCCGGTTAAGCAAGCCGCTGAAAAATTAGGCTTAGACAAGATTTTTATGGATGCGGGCTTTGAATGGCGTGATCCAGGCTGCTCCATGTGTCTAGGAATGAACCCAGACAAGGTTCCAGATGGGGTCCACTGTGCGTCAACTAGCAACCGAAACTTTGAAGACCGCCAAGGATTTGGGGCTAAAACCCATCTCTGTAGCCCAGCAATGGCCGCTGCAGCAGCAATCGCCGGTCGCTTTGTCGACGTGCGCCAAATGCCAGAAGTCGAGTAAATGGAGGAAGCATGGAGAAATTTACCATTTATACGGGAACAACAGTTCCTCTGATGAACGATAATATTGATACCGACCAAATCCTCCCCAAGCAATTCTTGAAGTTGATTGATAAGAAAGGTTTTGGGAAATACCTCATGTATGCTTGGCGCTATTTGGATGACCAGTATACTGAGGATCCAGATTTTATCTTTAACAAGCCTGAATACCGCAAGGCAACCATTTTGATCACTGGTGACAATTTTGGCGCTGGTTCCTCTCGGGAGCACGCAGCCTGGGCTTTAGCTGATTATGGCTTTAAAGTCGTTATCGCCGGATCCTTCGGAGATATCCATTACAATAATGAGCTCAATAATGGCATGCTGCCGATTGTCCAACCACTAGAGGTTCGTCAAAAATTGGCAAGTTTGAAGCCGACAGATCCAGTGACAGTAGATTTGGAAGAACAGAAGATCCTCTCGCCTGTTGGAGAGTTTCGCTTTGAGATCGATCAAGATTGGAAGCACAAATTGCTCAATGGTTTGGATGATATCGGGATTACGCTTCAGTACGAAGACTTGATCGCAGCTTATGAGAAGAATCGGCCAGCCTACTGGCAATGATAAAATTGTATATCAAATTACGAATTTTCTGAAAATATATTGAATTTGAGACTATTTTTTGATACAATACTAAAAAGAATAGAAAAGGAAAGAGACTTATGACAAAACACATTCAATGGGACGGACAACTTTCACAAGAAGGATTTGATATTCTTAAAGGAGAGGGTGGCTGTATCGTCTGCCCTACCAAAGTTGGCTATATCATCATGACCAGTGACAAGGCTGGCTTGGAACGGAAGTTCGAAGCCAAAGAACGTAACCGCAACAAACCAGGTGTGGTTCTCTGCGGAAGCATGGATGAACTTCGTGCCCTTGCGCAATTGAATCCTGAAATTGAAGCCTTCTACCAAAAACATTGGGATGAAGATATCTTGCTTGGTTGTATCCTTCCTTGGCGTGAAGATGCCTATGCAAAATTGCAAGCCTTCGGAGATGGACGTGAAGAACTCATGACAGACGTTCGTGGAACTTCATGCTTTGTCATCAAATTTGGTAAAGCTGGTGAGCAAATCGCCAAAGAAATGTGGGAAAAAGAAGGCAAGATGGTTTACGCTTCTTCAGCCAACCCTTCCGGTAAAGGAAACCGCGGGAAGGTTGAAGGAATCGGTGAGCGTATCGAAGGTGCTGTGGACTTGGTCATCGAAGCCGATGATTATGTAGCTTCTATCCAACCAGACAAGACCATTGAAACTCGCTATGAACAAGGTGTGATGGTCTCTATGGTTGATGCGGAAGGAAAACTCATCCCAGAACAAGGAGCAGGTAGCCGTTCTGTCAATACTTGTCCAGTCGTCATCCGTAAAGGATTGGATATCGATAAGATTATGATGCACTTATCTGATCATTTCAACTCTTGGAACTACCGCCAAGGGGAATACTATTAAGAAACAGAAAACAGCATTCCATTTGGGATGCTTTTTTTGTGAAAGGATAAAAGGTGGTATAATAGAGTCAAACGATGATCCAATAGAAGGGAAAGTGGTATGGTCTCCAGAAAAGCATTTATAGATAAAGCCAATCAGGAAGGTTTTTCCTTCAACATCCAAATCCCATGGTGGCGGTACACTAACTTCAAGTCATTGGTTTGGAGAAGAAGGCTCTCTGAGGAGCAACTCTATCAGATCTTTCTTTCACTTTGTAGAGAGGTAGAAGACCGGCAAATGCAAGCTGTAGCGGGTAAGAGGAAGTATCAGACCGGATTTTATGTAGCTGCATGTAATGGTCGCGAGTTTCGCTTTGAGTTTGTATTCAAAAAGAATCAACAACTAAGAGTTTATAATTTATTTGAGACTGTCAATGGTCGTAAGAAACTTACTTTGATGGATCTGCTTGATTACATTATGGATTGATGATGTATAGAAACAATAAGGGTTCACTACAGATTGATAAAAGAAAGAGTGGTTCTATGATTTCAAGAGATGAATTTTTAGAAAGAATGAATCGGGAGGGATTTTCATTTAGCATTGAAATCCCGCGCAGAAGTTTTTCGGATTTTACATCATTAGTTCGGAGAAGAAGAATTTCAGAAGAAGACCTCTATCAGCTGTTTTATAACTATTGTCAAGAACTAGAAAATTGTTTGAAAGAAGCAGGGGAGAAACGACGATTACTCTTCAATAAATTTCCAGTTAGCCCCGTTCATGATAAATATAAAACGAAATTTGATACAGTGGCACCCAACGGACGGGAGTTCCGCTTTGAGTTTGTCTTTAGCAATGACAATCGTTTAAAAGTTTATCATCTTATCGAAACGGTTAATGGTCGTAGGAAAAAAACACCAATGGAAATACTGATGGACCTAGTCGATGCTTTATAATGAGGATCTGTTCAAAAGTATAAGGGGGATCCAATCAAAAAAACTAGAGGATGTGCTCTAGTTTTTTGGTTGTTGATGGGTGATGTTTTTTCCCCAAGGGATGAGATTTTCTTTTTTCTCTTTGATCCGTTGGATATTGTCCTTGTGACGAAGAATGATCAAGGTAGCTAAGGCCAAGACAATGATTGTAAAAAGTGGATCATAGTTGTGCAAGATCCATCCAGTCAAAGGGAGAAGGAGGACCGATAGAATGGCGAGTAGCGCAACAGTAACACTCGAAAACGAAATCATGCTGGTTAAATACAGGCTGGCTACAAAATAAACAGCTAAAATGAGCAGCAGGATAGGCGAGAAACCAAGTAAGACACCAGCACTCGTCGCCACCGCTTTTCCACCCTTAAATCCAGCAAAAATTGGGAAAGTGTGCCCCAAAACAGCTAAGAGACCAAAGACCATCGGCGAGATCCCCTGAATTCCAAAGAAAGTCGGAAGGAGAACGGCCAAAGTTCCTTTCAAGAAATCAATCACAAAGACGATGATCCCAGCTTTCTTCCCTAAAATTCGAAAGGTATTGGTCGTTCCAGTATTGCCCGAGCCATGTTCCCGTAAATTAATATGGAAAAAGATTTTCCCAATCCATAATCCCGAAGGAATGGAGCCTAACAGATAGGCTAAAATTAAAACACTTATTTCTTTTATCATAGTTTCATTATATCAAAAAGCCAACGATAGAAAAAGCAATTTCTGGAGTTCAAGTGTGACATCTGAAGAAAGTGTTCAGCTGGCTTTTTTTACTGGGTTATAGAAATCTCCATATAAAGAGAAAAAATTTTGCAAAATTTCCTAAAAAACTGTAATATAGAAAAGATGAACAAACAGGAGGTTCCTTGTGGCAAAAAAGGAAATCAATATTAATAATTATAATGACGATGCCATTCAGGTACTAGAAGGGTTGGATGCGGTCCGTAAACGTCCAGGGATGTATATCGGATCGACCGATGGAAATGGCTTGCATCACATGGTCTGGGAGATCGTGGATAATGCGGTCGATGAAGCCTTGTCTGGCTTTGGATCACAAATCGATGTAACGATTAATAAAGATGGTTCTCTATCGGTAGAAGACCAGGGACGTGGAATGCCGACCGGGATGCATGCTATGGGTAAACCAACCGTTGAGGTGATCTTTACGGTCCTCCACGCCGGAGGGAAGTTTGGTCAAGGAGGCTATAAGACATCTGGGGGTCTTCACGGAGTGGGATCTTCTGTTGTCAATGCCCTTTCTAGCTGGCTTGAGGTAGAAATAACCCGTGATGGAGCTGTCTACAAGCAACGTTTTGAAGATGGGGGAAAACCAGTTACAACCCTCGAAAAGATCGGCACCGCTCCCAAGTCAAAGACAGGGACCAAGGTCACCTTCATGCCAGATCCAACCATTTTTTCAACGACAGATTTCAAATTCAATACCATTGCTGAGCGAATCAAAGAATCAGCCTTTTTGCTAAAGGACGTGACGCTGACGCTGACCGATCTCCGTAAGGAAGAAGACAACCATGTGGCCTTTCACTATGAAAATGGTGTCCAAGATTTCGTAGAGTACTTGAACGAAGATAAGGAAACTTTAACACCTGTTCTCTACTTTAGTGGCGAATCAGATGGTTTCCAGGTAGAAGTGGCCATGCAATACAATGATGGCTACTCAGATAATATCTTGTCCTTCGTTAATAATGTCCGCACTAAAGATGGGGGAACCCATGAGACGGGTCTGAAGACAGCCATTACCAAGGCTATGAACGACTATGCAAGAAAGACAGGACTTCTCAAAGAAAAAGACAAGAATCTGGAAGGATCAGACTACCGTGAAGGTTTGTCTGCTGTTCTTTCGATCTTGGTTCCAGAAGCTCATTTGCAGTTTGAAGGACAAACCAAAGACAAATTAGGAAGTCCCTTGGCTCGTCCAGTCGTCGATAGCATTGTTTCTGATAAATTGACCTTCTTCCTCATGGAAAACGGGGAGTTGGCTTCTAATCTCATTCGTAAGGCTATTAAAGCCCGGGATGCGCGTGAAGCCGCTCGAAAAGCGCGGGATGAAAGTCGAAATGGCAAGAAGAGCAAAAAGGACAAGGGACTTTTATCTGGTAAATTGACACCAGCCCAGTCTAAAAATCCTAAGAAAAATGAACTCTATCTAGTCGAAGGAGACTCAGCCGGCGGTTCTGCCAAACAAGGACGGGATCGCAAGTTCCAAGCGATTCTCCCTCTTCGTGGGAAGGTTCTCAATACTGAGAAGGCCAATATGAGTGATATCCTCAAGAACGAGGAAATCAACACCATGATCTACACCATTGGTGCAGGAGTTGGGGCAGATTTCTCTGTGGAAGATGCCAACTACGATAAGATCATTATCATGACCGATGCGGATACAGATGGTGCTCACATTCAAACCCTTCTCTTAACCTTCTTCTATCGCTATATGCGACCTTTGGTAGAAGCTGGACATGTCTACATTGCGCTTCCTCCTCTTTATAAGATGTCCAAAGGCAAAGGAAAGAAAGAAGAAGTGGCCTATGCTTGGACAGATAGCGAATTAGAGGAGTTGCGTCGGAGCTTTGGCCGTGGAGCAACCCTCCAACGATACAAAGGGTTGGGGGAAATGAATGCGGATCAGCTTTGGGAAACGACCATGAATCCAGAAACTCGTACCTTGATCCGTGTCACCATTGATGATCTAGCTCGTGCAGAACGCCGCGTCTCCGTCCTAATGGGCGATAAGGCTGCCCCTCGCCGCCAATGGATCGAAGATAACGTTAAGTTTACCTTGGAAGAAAATACGGTATTTTAATCACTTTCTACTTATAAATTAAATAAGCTGGGATGTAGAAATGGTAAGGAATCGACATGAGAACTGATACAGAAATGATGAATCTGATTTTGCAAATAGCTGATACTCTAGAAGTAGAGGCAATTGCCTTATCCGGATCACGAACGAATCCTCGGGCACCCAAAGACGAGTTTCAAGATTATGATGTGGTCTATATAGTTGAAAATCTGAACGACTTGTTATCTGATTTATCTTGGCTAGACCAGTTTGGAATGCGTCTGATTGAACAGCACAATGTCCTTGGACACCGTCGTCTGTATCTCATGCTCTTTGAAGACGGCAACCGTATCGATTTGACCCTCTGCCCCAAGGAGTCTATCCAAGAGTGGGTGGACAGCGAAGCAAATTTTGAAGTTATAAAAGACGACAAAGGCTTGTTTGAAGCCTATCAGCCTAATTCCAAGCGCTATTGGACAGCTCCGCCTACTGAAGAGGAATTTGCAGCATCCTGCAATGAATTTTGGTGGGTATCGGCTTATATCGTAAAGGCCATTCGAAGAAATCAGCTTATCTATGCGACCGACCACCTCTATGGCATTTGTCAGCAAGAACTCCTCAAGGTCTTAGCTTGGCAGGTGACAAGCGATAGGGGAGTAGTTGACATCGGAAAGAACTACAAGTACCTCTTCCAGTATCTTCCAGCTGAGCAAGAGAAGGAGTTCTCAGTTTTGCTTGATTTATCCAGTTTCGATAAAATCACTCAGTCTTTATTTGCTACCATGGGGCTATTCAATCGAGAAGCTCAAATTCTGGCCCAAAAGATGGGGTTTACTTACGATAAGGAAGTAGCAGAAAAAATGACTTCTTATGCTAAAGAGAAACTTTCTAATCATTAATGAATCTATTTTAAACATCGGAAAGGAACGTTTGGTTACTTGGTGTAACTGAATTCCTCTATATATAAAAGACTACTCAACATTCTTTGAAAGGAGTTGAACACTCCCTAAGTGCTGTGTGAAAAAGATAAATTTCTTATTTTCACTTTGTATTTTACGGGCTTTGTATCTTATGTCTAATATTCAAAATATGTCCCTGGAGGACATCATGGGGGAGCGCTTTGGTCGCTACTCCAAATACATTATTCAAGAACGGGCTCTTCCTGATATTCGGGATGGCTTGAAACCAGTTCAACGGCGGATTCTTTATTCGATGAATAAGGATGGTAATACCCATGACAAGGGCTACCGCAAGTCTGCCAAGTCTGTCGGTAATATCATGGGGAATTTCCACCCTCACGGGGACAGTTCTATCTATGATGCCATGGTTCGTATGTCTCAAGACTGGAAGAACCGTGAGATTCTAGTCGAAATGCACGGAAACAATGGTTCCATGGACGGTGATCCACCGGCAGCCATGCGTTATACCGAGGCGCGTTTATCTGAAATTGCTGGTTATCTTTTGCAAGATATCGAAAAGAATACAGTGCCATTTGCCTGGAACTTTGACGATACAGAAAAAGAGCCAACGGTTTTGCCTGCCGCTTTTCCAAATCTCTTGGTCAATGGGGCAACAGGGATTTCGGCTGGTTACGCGACTGATATTCCACCACATAACCTTGCTGAAGTCATTGATGCCGTGGTCTACATGATCGACCATCCATCTGCCAAGGTAGACAAACTCATGGAGTTTTTACCTGGACCTGATTTCCCAACTGGTGCCATTATCCAAGGCCGGGATGAGATTAAGAAAGCCTATGAAACTGGTAAGGGTCGGGTGGTTGTCCGCTCTAAAACTGAGATCGAGCAGCTAAAAGGCGGTAAGCAACAAATCGTTGTCACCGAGATTCCTTATGAGATCAACAAGGCTGTTTTGGTCAAGAAGATCGACGACGTCCGTGTTAACAACAAGGTGGCTGGTATCGCAGAAGTTCGGGATGAGTCTGACCGAGATGGTCTTCGCATTGCGATTGAGTTGAAGAAAGATGCCAATGCATATTTGATTTTGAACTACTTGTTCAAGTATACAGACTTGCAGGTCAACTACAACTTCAATATGGTGGCGATTGACAACTATACCCCTCGTCAAGTGGGGATTGTGCCGATTCTCTCTAGCTACATTGCACACCGTCGGGATATCATTGTCGCTCGCTCGCGCTTTGATAAGGAAAAGGCAGAACGACGGCTCCACATCGTAGAGGGCTTAATCCGCGTGATTTCTATCCTGGATGAAGTCATCGCCTTGATCCGCGCTTCTGATAACAAGGCAGATGCCAAGGAAAACCTCAAGGTCAGCTACGATTTCACGGAAGAACAAGCAGAAGCTATTGTTACTTTGCAATTGTACCGTTTGACCAATACGGATATCGTGACCTTGGAAGAAGAGCATGCCAGTCTCAAGGAGCAAATCGCGACCTTGGCAGCCATCATTGGGGATGAACGGACTATGTTTAACCTCATGAAGAAGGAATTGCGTGAAGTCAAGAAACTCTTTGGCAATCCGCGGCGTAGTGAGTTGCAAGACACTGCTAAAACGATTGAGATCGATACAGCTAGTCTGATCGTTGAAGAGGAAACCTTCGTCAGCGTGACCCGTGCGGGTTACATTAAACGGACCTCTCCTCGTTCCTTCAATGCGTCGACAGTGGAAGAAGTCGGTAAGCGGGACGACGATGAATTGATTTTCGTAGAGCCTGCTAAGACCACTCAGCATCTCTTACTCTTTACCAACTTGGGGAATGCCATTTATCGACCAATTCATGAATTGACAGATACCAAGTGGAAGGATATCGGAGAGCACCTCAGTCAGACCTTGACCAATTTCGAGCAAGAGGAAGAAATTCTCTTTGCGGAGATTGTGGATCAGTTTGAGGGAGTAACCTATTTTGCAGCAACTCAACAAGGACAAATCAAGCGCTTTGAACGCAAGGAATTGAGCCCATGGCGGACCTATCGTTCTAAATCGACTAAGTACGCTAAGCTAAAAGACCAAGATGACTGTATCGTAGCAGTTGCGCCAGTTGTCCTTGAAGACATCATGATCATTACTAAAAATGGTTACGGGTTGCGCTTCAATATTGAAGAGGTCCCTGTCGTAGGAGCTAAAGCAGCAGGGGTCAAAGCCATTAACCTCAAAGACGGAGATCAAGTTGCTGCCGCCTTTAAGTCGACGACTCCAAGCATGTACATTCTGACCCAGCGAGGCAGTCTCAAAAGGATGTTACAAGACGATATTCCTGTGACCAGTCGGGCTAAACGGGGACTACAGGTCTTGCGTGAGTTGAAAAATAAACCACACCGCGTCTTCAAGGCGGGTCCAGTCTTCACTGACCAGGGAGATTTTGATCTCTTTACGAGCCAAGAAGAAGTGGCAGAACAAGATCAAATTCTTCAGATCACTTCTACAACAGGTCAGGTAACAGAAGTTGATTTAACACAATTAAGCATTTCTGAAAGAACAAGCAATGGATCCTTTGTCAACGATACCATTTCGGATCAAGAAGTTTTTTCAGCTACTATCAAATAAAAGAAAGCGTCGGTCCATTCTAGGACTGACTTTCTTTGAAAATAAATTTTCTGAAAATTGAAAATTTCGCTTGAAATTCTCATGAAATGGTGTACAATAGTGTACATAGATTGAGAAACTGAATCGACCTACATCAGATCGACAAGGAATAGAAAGAATTAAAAGGAGCACTATCATGACAGTATCACTTGATTGGGAAAACCTTGGCTTTTCATATATGAAATTACCTTATCGCTATTTGGCACATTATCGCAATGGAGCTTGGGAAAAAGGGGAATTGACAGAAGATGCGACTTTGCATTTGTCCGAATCTTCTCCAAGTTTGCATTACGGTCAGCAAGCTTTTGAAGGGTTGAAAGCCTACCGTACAAAAGATGGAAGCGTCCAATTGTTCCGTCCAGATCAAAACGCTAAACGTTTGCAACGCACAGCAGATCGTTTGCTGATGCCTCAAGTACCTGTTGACATGTTTGTGGATGCTTGTAAGGCAGTGGTGAAAGCCAATGAAGAGTATGTTCCACCATATGGTACTGGAGCTACCCTTTACCTTCGTCCACTTTTGATTGGGGTTGGTGATATTATTGGTGTGCATCCAGCAGATGAGTATATCTTTACCATCTTTGCCATGCCTGTCGGTAACTATTTTAAAGGTGGTTTGGTTCCAACGAACTTCTTGATTCAAGATGAGTATGACCGTGCTGCACCAAATGGTACTGGGGCTGCAAAAGTTGGTGGGAACTACGCAGCTAGTATGTTGCCAGGTAAGATTGCGCATGATCGTAACTTCTCTGACGTGATTTACCTTGATCCAGCGACGCACACCAAGATTGAAGAAGTTGGTTCTGCAAACTTCTTTGGTATCACTGCTAATAACGAATTTGTGACACCATTGAGTCCGTCTATTTTGCCATCTATCACCAAGTACTCTTTGCTTTACTTGGCAGAACACCGTCTTGGTATGACACCAATTGAAGGGGATGTCTTTATCAATGACTTGGATCGCTTTGTAGAAGCAGGAGCTTGTGGTACCGCTGCTGTCATCTCTCCGATCGGAGGCGTTCAACATGGGGATGACTTCCATGTCTTCTATTCTGAAACAGAAGTAGGTCCTGTCACACGGAAGCTTTATGACGAGTTGACCGGTATCCAATTTGGTGATGTCGAAGCACCAGAAGGATGGATTGTCAAAGTCGATTAAACCGAAAGCGTCTGAGACCAAAGTGTCCAGGCTTCAATGAGAACAAGTCTTAACGAAAAGACGCAGTAGCTAATCTTTCTCTTCATTCGCTTTTAGGAATAGAAGAGTGTCGAATGACTCTTGCGGGGGTGGGATAAAGAAGGAATTTCTAACTAAATTCTTTCTGACCCACTCCCTTTTCTCTTGCGTCATCAAGAGAATTTTTGTAAAATAGAAAAAGTGAAAAGAGGGTTGAAATGAGTAAAAAAGATAAGAAAATTGAGATTCAAATCGTTGATAGTAAAGTAACCGTCGGAAAAGACACTTTTGATGGTTTCACTTTGTCCATTGGAAAGAAAACGATTGGTGAAATTGCAGACATGGCTGGGCAATTTGCCATTATCAAAAATGGAAATGTGGATTCTCTTTACAAAAAACTTGAAAAAGCCGTTGAAATTTTAATAGAAAATTATAATTTGAATAAATAAGGGCTTGCAATCATAATAAATCAATGGTATAATAGATCCTGTTGATTTATATGGAGAGATAGCGAAGAGGCTAAACGCGGCGGACTGTAAATCCGCTCCTTCGGGTTCGGGGGTTCGAATCCCTCTCTCTCCATTAGCGTTCATTGTGACGATGATAAAGTGACTGATGTCAGCGCTCTTTTTGGGGTATAGCCAAGCGGTAAGGCAAGGGACTTTGACTCCCTCATGCGTTGGTTCGAATCCAGCTACCCCAGTTCTTAGGTAATATCAGATAAGTGATAAAATATCTATCCAGGTATTTTATTTCTTTATAGGATGAGTCGTTAAAGATTGTAGTTGATCTCATTGCGAGTGCTTGCTTAGGAAAAATAATTATAAGTATGTCAAGTTTTAGAAAACTTGATTGTTGGAGGATTTTTTAGATGAATGAATTTGAAGATTTGCTAAACAGTGTTAGCCAAGTTGAACCAGGTGACGTTGTTACTGCTGAAGTATTGACAGTTGACGCGAACCAAGCTAACGTTGCAATCTCTGGAACTGGTGTCGAAGGTGTCTTGACTCTTCGCGAATTGACAAACGATCGTGATGCTGACATCAACGACTTGGTAAAACCAGGTGAAACACTTGAATTGCTTGTTCTTCGTCAAGTAGTTGGTAAAGATACTGATACAGTAACTTACCTTGTATCTAAAAAACGTTTGGAAGCTCGCAAAGCATGGGACAAATTGGTTGGACGTGAAGAAGAAGTTGTTACTGTTAAAGGAACTCGCGCTGTTAAGGGCGGACTTTCAGTAGAATTTGAAGGACTTCGTGGATTTATTCCAGCTTCAATGCTTGATACTCGTTTTGTACGTAACACTGAACGTTTCGTAGGTCAAGAATTTGATGCTAAAATCAAAGAAGTAGATCCAAAAGAAAACCGCTTTATCCTTTCACGTCGTGAAGTTGTTGAAGCTGAATCAGCTGCAGCACGCGCAGAAGTATTTGGTAAATTGAACGTTGGTGATGTCGTAACTGGTAAAGTTGCACGTATCACAAGCTTCGGTGCTTTCATCGACCTTGGTGGTGTTGATGGATTGGTTCACTTGACAGAATTGTCACACGAACGCAACGTATCACCTAAATCAGTTGTAACTGTTGGTGAAGAAATCCAAGTGAAAGTTCTTGACTTGAACGAAGAAGAAGGTCGGGTATCACTTTCATTGAAAGCTACAACACCTGGACCTTGGGATGGCGTAGAACAAAAATTGGCTGCTGGTGATGTGATCGAAGGAACTGTTAAACGTTTGACTGACTTCGGTGCATTCGTTGAAGTATTGCCAGGTATCGACGGACTTGTACACATCTCACAAATTTCACACAAACGTGTTGAAAATCCAAAAGATGTTCTTAAAGTTGGACAAGAAGTAACTGTTAAAGTTCTTGAAGTAAATGCTGCAGATGAACGTGTATCACTTTCTATCAAAGCCCTTGAAGAACGTCCAGCTCAAGAAGAAGGCGAAAAACAAGAAAAACGTCAATCTCGCCCACGTCGTCCAAAACAAGAAAAACGCGACTTTGATCTTCCAGAAACTCAAACTGGATTCTCAATGGCTGACTTGTTTGGCGATATCGAATTGTAATATTCAAAAAGCTTACCTCTCGGTAAGCTTTTTTTACTTGTAAAATTCTCGAGAATTTGATATACTATAACAGTTGCCACCCTTAGTGTAATGGATATCACGTAAGATTCCGGTTCTTGAGATGGGGGTTCGATTCCCTCAGGGTGGATGATTCATAACGAGGCTCCTCGGAGTCTTTTTTGCTCTTTCTTGGAGGAACATGCAATGACAGTAAAATTAATCGCCCATACCTTGATTGAGAAAGACGGGAAGTATCTGCTTATCAAACGCTCGAAAATAAAGCGAGGTCTCCCTAATGTCTATCCATCTTATTGGGATATTCCAGGTGGAAGTGTAGAAGAGAATGAATTGCCCAGAGAGGCTGCTCTACGTGAGGCTATGGAGGAGGTTAATCAAAAGCTTCGGATTAATAAGATTATCCACGAAGATAGTCAATTTGATGCCAGCAAAGATACTGTCTTTACACGCCTAGTTTATGCTGGCGAGATTTTGGAAGAGCGTGATTTTATATTAGATCCAGAAGAGCATACAGACTTTAAATGGATTTCTTCTTTGAAAGACATAGAGAGCAATCTCGTTGTGCCTTATTTGCTTGAAATCCTTGCTGACAAATCCAAATAAAGCAGCTAAAAAACATCCCCTTTTTAATAAGGAGATGTTTTTTTCTTAGTTTTTAGAAGCTTCTTGGAATTCAGGGTTTTTCCATGCTTCATCAATGATTGCTTGCAATTCATCAGCAGAAGCTTTCATTTTTTGTTGTTCCGCATCGTTCAATGGGATGTTCACTGGACGTACAATACCGTGTGCACCTACGATGGCAGGTTGACCGATAAAGACGTTGCTAACACCATATTGACCTTCTTGGAATACAGAAAGTGGAAGTACTGCATTTTCGTCATCAAGGATTGCTTTAGTGATACGAGCAAGGGCAACAGCGATACCGTAGTATGTAGCACCTTTTTTATTGATGATGGTGTAAGCAGCATCACGAACACCTTCGAACAATTCGATCAATTCAGTTTCTTGAACGTTTTGAGTGTCTTTAAGGAATTCTTCAAGGTTTACACCAGCGATGTTAGCGTGTGACCATACAGCGAATTCTGAGTCCCCGTGTTCACCCATGATGTAGGCGTGCACTGAACGAGCATCAACATCCAATTTTTCAGCAAGTGCTTGACGGAAACGAGCTGAGTCAAGAGAAGTACCAGAACCGATAACGCGTTCTTTAGGGAATCCTGAGAATTTCCATGTAGAGTATGTCAAAACGTCAACTGGGTTAGCAGCTACAAGGAAGATACCGTTGAATCCTGATTCAATAACTTGTGTTACGATTGACTTGTTAATGGCAAGGTTTTTACCAACAAGATCAAGGCGAGTTTCACCTGGTTTTTGAGGAGCACCTGCAGTAATTACAACAAGGTCAGCATCCGCACAGTCAGCGTACTCAGCCGCATAGATCTTCTTAGGTGAAGTGAAGGCAAGGGCGTGGCTAAGGTCAAGCGCATCTCCGACAGCTTTTTCGTGCAATTGAGGAATTTCGATAATTCCAAGCTCTTGTGCAATTCCTTGGTTGACAAGTGCAAATGCATAAGATGAACCTACGGCACCGTCACCGACAAGGATAACTTTTTTGTGTTGTTTAGTCAAATCCATGAGTCTAAACGTCTCCTTCATTTTTTTTTGAGATAGATTCTCATACGATTTCATTCTACCACTTTTGAAAGTCTTTGTCATCTGAAACAGTATGAATCCTTGATGTAAACGTTTTTACGTTTGTGTTCCTAAGAAGAAAAATAGGCTAAAATGTGTTATAATAGTATGGTGAATTAAGTAAAGAGAGGCATTTTTTGAATGCAGGATAAGAATCTAATTGATGTGAATTTAACATCAGAAATGAAGACGAGTTTTATCGATTATGCCATGAGTGTTATCGTTGCTCGTGCCCTCCCTGATGTTCGGGATGGTTTAAAACCCGTTCACCGTCGTATTTTGTACGGAATGAATGAATTGGGTGTTTCGCCAGATAAACCACATAAGAAGTCAGCCCGTATCACAGGGGATGTTATGGGTAAATACCACCCACACGGTGATTCCTCTATTTATGAAGCCATGGTTCGGATGGCGCAATGGTGGAGTTATCGCTACATGTTAGTGGACGGTCATGGAAACTTTGGTTCCATGGACGGTGATGGTGCCGCTGCACAACGGTATACCGAAGCCCGTATGAGTAGGATCGCTCTTGAAATGTTGCGGGATATTAACAAAAATACAGTTGATTTCACTGATAACTATGATGCCAGCGAGCGCGAACCTTTGGTCTTACCTGCACGTTTTCCTAATCTTCTTGTCAATGGTGCTACTGGGATTGCTGTTGGGATGGCCACAAATATTCCTCCTCACAATTTGGGAGAAACTATTGACGCGGTAAAATTGATGATGGATAATCCTGATGTAACAACCCGTGAACTTATGGAAGTTCTTCCAGGTCCAGATTTTCCGACAGGTGCTCTCGTTATGGGGAAATCAGGTATCCACAAAGCCTATGAAACAGGAAAAGGATCGATCGTCCTTCGCTCTCGTACAGAGATTGAAGTGACTAAAAGTGGTCGTGAACGGATTGTCGTTACCGAGTTCCCTTATATGGTCAACAAAACCAAGGTTCACGAACATATCGTTCGCTTGGTGCAAGAAAAACGGATCGAAGGGATTACAGCTGTACGTGATGAGTCTAACCGTGAAGGGGTTCGATTTGTGATCGAGGTTCGTAGGGATGCTTCGGCTAATGTCATTTTGAACAACCTATTTAAGATGACGCAAATGCAAACTAACTTTGGCTTCAATATGTTGGCGATTCAAAACGGTGTTCCAAAGATCCTTTCTCTTCGTCAAATTTTAGGTGCGTATATCGAGCACCAAACAGAAGTGGTGACTCGCCGGACCATCTTTGATAAAGAAAAAGCTGAAGCTCGTGCCCATATTTTAGAAGGCTTGCTTATTGCTTTGGATCACATTGATGAAGTAATCCGAATCATCCGCAATAGCCAGACAGACGCTGAAGCACAAGCTGAGTTGATGTCGAAGTTCAAGCTCTCTGAACGTCAAAGTCAAGCCATTTTGGACATGCGTCTTCGTCGTTTGACCGGTTTGGAACGAGACAAGATCCAGAGTGAATATGACGACTTGGTTGCCTTGATTGCTGATTTGGCTGATATTTTGGCTAAACCAGAGCGTGTGGCGACTATCATCAAGGATGAATTAGAAGAAGTCAAACGCAAGTTTGGCGATGCTCGTCGAACTGAGTTGATGGTAGGGGAAGTTCTTTCTCTTGAAGATGAGGACTTGATTGAAGAAACAGATGTCTTAATTACCCTTTCTAACAAAGGCTACATCAAACGTTTGGACCAAGCTGAATTTACTGCACAAAAACGTGGTGGACGTGGTGTCCAAGGAACTGGTGTGAAGGATGATGACTTTGTTCGTGAATTGGTTTCTACGAGCACCCATGATCATTTGCTCTTCTTTACGAATAAGGGGCGAGTTTATCGTTTGAAAGGTTATGAGATTCCCGAATATGGCCGGACAGCTAAAGGATTGCCAATTGTCAACCTCCTAAAATTGGACGAAGGTGAATCGATTCAAACCATTATCAATGTGGAGCAAGATCGCAGTGATGAGTCTTATCTCTTCTTTACGACGCGACAAGGTATAGTCAAGCGCACTAACGTAGCAGAATTTTCAAATATCCGTCAGAACGGTCTGAAAGCTCTGAACCTACGGGACGAGGATGAATTGATCAATGTCTTCCTTACAGATGGCAATACTGATGTCATTATCGGTACCAAATATGGATATTCAGTCCGCTTTAATGAGGCAGTAGTTCGGAATATGGGACGTTCTGCTACAGGTGTACGTGGTGTGAATCTCCGTGATGGAGACAAGGTTGTTGGGGCAAGTGCTATCACCGACCAGGACGAAATATTGGTCATTACTGAAAAAGGGTATGGTAAGCGGACAATGGCTGGCGAATACCCAACCAAGGGCCGTGGTGGTAAAGGAATCAAAACAGCCAATATTACAGAGAAAAATGGTCCCTTAGCTGGTCTTTTAACCGTTAAAGGGGATGAAGATCTGATGATCATTACCGATACCGGAGTTATGATCCGGACAGGTGTGGCTAACATTTCTCAAACGGGTCGTTCAACTCAGGGTGTGAAAGTCATGAGACTGGATCAAGATGCGAAAATTGTGACCTTTACAACAGTCCAACCCGAAGAAAAAGATGAAGAAGTAGTGGAAGAAAACGAATAGATAAGGGGACAGCATGTCACGCAAAAGAAAAAAGAAAAAGAGTTTACGCAATACTCTTATCAACATCGTTGCAACACTTTTGATTATTCTCTCGCTTCTCTTGATTTTCAATGCTCCGATCCGAAACATGATTATGGTTTGGCATACCAACCAATACCAGGTTAGCAAGGTCGATAAAAAAACCATTGATAAGAATAAAGAAGTGAAGACGAGCTTTGATTTCCAACATGTCCAGTCACTTTCGACGGAAGCCGTCATCAATGCCCAATGGCAAGCTCAAAAGCTACCAGTAATTGGGGGGATTTCGATTCCTGAATTAAACATGAACCTTCCGATCTTTAAGGGGCTTGAAAATGTAGCCCTCTACTACGGAGCAGGGACTATGAAGGAAAACCAAGTCATGGGGCAAGGCAATTATTCTCTTGCTAGTCACCATGTATTTGGCCTAACTGGAGCAAATGCCATGTTATTCTCACCATTAGAGAAAGCCAAGGCGGGAATGAAGATTTACATCACGGACAAAGAAAAAATCTATACTTATGTCATCTCGTCTGTTGAGACAGTGACTCCAGACCGTGTAGATGTTATTCAAGATCGTGAAGGTGTCAATGAGATCACCTTGGTGACTTGTGAGGATGCTGCAGCGACTTACCGTACGATTGTAAAAGGAAATTTGGAAACCTCTGTTGACTATGATAAGGCTCCAAAAGACATCCTGGATTCATTCAGCAAGTCTTATAATCAAATGCAACTTTAAGAAAATAAAGCCTGAGACAGAAATGTCTGGGCTTTTTCTATGTAGGAAGCTAGGAGAAATTCTTGTAAAATTGTAAGAGATTGGTAATATAATGTAAGGAACTTGTCATAATATTGAGGGAAATTCAGTATATAATAGAGGAGAAAGAGTATGATAAGGAGGTAGAATAGTGACGAAAGAGCGAATTTATCATCTCTTACATCATTTCTACAATCTCTTAGTAAATGATTTTCCACGAAATGGTTTAATTACGAAAGGAATCTACGAAGTAGAGCAGGTCTACCAAGCTTTAGAGGCCATTCCTCAGAGCCAGGAGTACTTGATCCGCTGTGAAATTCAACAGTTTTTAAAGGAGCTTGAACAAGTTCAAACAGGTTACCAGATCCGCTTTAATAAAGATGAAGTCTTAGTGTTAGATGATTTGAAGGAAGAAATCGCCTGTAAATAATGAAAGGTTGTCGTTTTCTCTATTTATTACGAATTAATAAGTGAGGAGGAAATTATGTACGACATATCATTAATTGAACCATCTTTGCTTCCTAGAGAACGTTTGGTTTCTGAAGGGGTAGATAAGCTGAGTCATCAAGAATTGTTATCCATTCTCTTACGGACAGGCAATAAGCAAAAAAGCGTTTATGAGATTGCACAAGGTCTTTTGAGCTCCGTTAATAGTTTAAAGGAGTTAAGTCAATTAACCCTAGAGGAGCTACAGGAAATCTCTGGCATTGGCCGGGTGAAGGCTATCGAACTTCAGGCTGTGATTGAGTTTGGACGAAGGATTCATAAAGACGAATTGATGAGTTCTGAACAGATCATGAGCAGTCAGAAATTGGCCCATAAAATTCAACAGGAAATCGGCCATAAGAAACAGGAGCACCTGGTTGCCCTCTACTTAAATACGCAGAATGAAATTATTCATCAGCAGACCATTTTTATTGGAACCGTGAATCGAAGTATTGCGGAGCCACGTGAAATCCTGCATTATGCACTAAAACACATGGCAACCTCCATCATTTTGGCTCACAATCATCCATCTGGTGCCGTATTTCCCAGTAAGAACGATGATGAAGTAACTCATCGAGTCTTAGAGGCCTGTGAAGTGATGGGCTTAACCTTATTGGATCACTTGATTGTATCTGAAGAAAACTATTATAGTTACCGTGAAGAAACTGATTATTTGGTATAAAAAGAGAGTGGGACAGAAATCGGTAATTCGTTAGAATTCGATTTCGTCGTCCCACCTCCGCACAGTTGAGTAGGGCTGTAAAAGCTGATGCAATCAGCTTAGTAGAGCCCACTCAACCACTGCGTCTTGCTCGACAATCCAAAAATAATTGAGAGGCTAGGACTTTTGTCCCAGCCTCTTTTCTTGTTAAAGTATAAGTTTTTATTCTTCGTTTTTTCGCATGAAATAAAGGAGTGTTTGCAATTCACTGGTGAGATCGACATATTGGACGACGACATCTTTAGGGACTGTCAGATGCACTGGTGAGAAGCTGAGAATTCCCTTGACCCCAGCGTCTACCAAAAGGCTAGCCACTTCTTGAGCCTTGACGCTTGGAACAGTCAGGATGGCTGTTTGAATGCCTTCTTGTTTGAGCTTTTCTTTAATAGAGGAAATACCGTAAATAGGAATTCCGTCCTTACTTTTAGTATTAATCAGTTCATGATCGTCTAGATCAAACGCCATAACAATTTTCATCTTATTGCGTTCATGGAAGCGATAATTGAGGAGCGCACTTCCCATATTTCCAATCCCCACAATAGCGACATTGGTAATAGCATTATCATTTAAGAGATCCGCAAAGAAGTTCATCAGTTTTTTTACGTCATAACCAAATCCCCGTCTTCCTAATTCACCAAAATAAGAAAAATCTCGGCGAACGGTAGCAGAGTCAATCCCAATTGCATCAGCAATTTGCTTGGAATTGGCGCGCTCTATTTTTTCAGAGTTAAAGCGTTTAAAAATGCGGTAGTAGAGCGATAAGCGTTTTGCTGTTGCGCGTGGAATTGGAGTATTTTTATCATGTTTCACAATATCACAACCTTTCCCTCTTATTGTATAGGAAGATTGTGAAAAAATCAACTATCTAGAGCGGTTTTTAAAAAATATTTTTGTCTAAAGAAAAAGCTGATGGCGATGGAGAGTTCCATCAGCATCAGCTTAGTTTTCAGCTTGTTCTACCTTTTTCAAAAAAGCATAAAGTCCATCGACTCGTCCTGTATAGGGGAGCTTTTCCCCCTTGTATTCAATGGATACGATTGAGTAAGAGTCAGGCAAGGTTACACAGCCTGAAAAAGCTAGGATACAGGCTGCAAGGTCAGGATAAGTAGTCGTTCGTTCTACTTGGTAAGCATCGATATAAGTTAGGGTTACCATATTAGGCCTCTGTTTTGTTGAAAATTTCTCTTTCGACAAGACTATCCATTAAGAAATAGAATTTTTGTTGGATAATGTCATTTTCTGGATTTTTAAAGATATTAACCAGGCGAAGCCCAGACTTGTCTGTAATATTGATCTTAAAACCTGTCAAATCTTTATTGAAAATGATTTTAAGTAGGAAGCCTTCGCCGCTATTTGGAACGGCTTCGAGCAAACGATTTAACTCGTAATTTCCAACTTTTGTAACAGCAAATGTATTGTCACGTAAGGTATATTTTTTAACATTTGGGTGTAGACTATAGGTATATTTGCAGTCTTTCAATGAAACACTTGTTTCAAAAGCCATATTGTTCTCCTATGATAAAATTTCTTTAAGTTTTGAGAGGAAGTCTTGAACCTCCTCTACGCTATTGAGTTCTGAAAAACTAATTCGAAGGGATTCTTTTAGGCGTGAGCTATCTTTTCCATAGAGCGCCTCAAGGACATGGCTGGGTTGAACTGTACCAGCGGTACAAGCAGAACCTGTAGAGACAGAAATTCCAGCAAGATCGAGTCGCATCAGTAAAACGTCATTTTGGACACCCGGAAAGCCAAGGTTCCAAACAAATGGAAGATGATCCTCATTCGCATTTACGTAGTAGTCGAAGGCTGCTAAACCATTGACTAGTTCCTGGCCGAGTTTTTGAACCTGGTTGAAATTTTCTTCTTGATATAGTGTAGCTTGCTGAAGCGCGATTGCCATCCCGACAATAGAAATAAGATTTTCCGTACTGGCTCTCATCTTACTTTCCTGATCCCCACCATGGATGAGATTATCAAAATCTGGGGCAGCTGCATAAAGGAAACCGACGCCCTTTGGTCCATGGAATTTGTGGGCAGAAGCACTGAGAAAATCAATTCCCAACTCTTCGGGATAGACAGGGACCTTTCCAATTGCTTGAACCGCATCAACGTGAAAGGCAGCTGGATGATCTTTTAAGAGTTCTCCGATTTCTTTAATCGGTAGAAGATCGCCTGTCTCGTTATTGGCAAACATGGTAGAGACAAGAATGGTATCCGGTCTAAGTGCAGCCTTGATATCACTAGCCTGAACGCGTCCATCTCTTGGTTGGACGATCGTCACTTCAAATCCGAAACGTTCTACAAGGTATTCGATGGGTTCGAGAACCGCATGGTGTTCCAAAGCGGTCGTAATGATGTGTTTGCCATCTGCTTGGTGTTTCAAGCAGTAGCCTTTTATAACGGTATTATTACTTTCTGATCCACCTGAAGTGAAGAAAATACGATTTGGAAGAGTATGGAGAGACTGAGCAATCTGCTCGCGAGATTCTCGGAGGAGTTTACTAGCCATCCGTCCATGAGCATGAAGGCTCGATGGATTTCCAAAAGTGGTTTTCATGGTTTCAGACATTTTATCAATGACTTCAGGTAGAAGGGGAGTTGTTGCGGCATTATCAAAATATATCACATTAAGACCTTATTTCTTGTGGTAGGCAAATAGAGGACTAACAGGTTTTCTTTCTTGAATGCGAACAATAGCTTCAGCGATCAGTTCGCTAGCTGTCAGATAGTTAATATTTTTTGGTGTTGGTCCATTTGGAGCAACAGAATCGGTTACTAAGATTTCTTTGATCGGAGCTTGGTCTAATAATTCAACAGCTCCTTTTACAAATAAACCATGGCTTGATACAGCATAAATTTCAGTAGCACCTTCGCGTTCGACGATTTTCGCAGCTTCTGAGAATGTCTTACCAGTATTGAGGATATCGTCAATCAAGATCGCTTTCTTATCTTTGACATCCCCGATAATATAGCCATAATCACGGTTTGCATCATCTTGCTCGTAATCAATGATCGCAATCGGTGCATCAAGATATTCAGCTAAACTACGAGCCCGTTTGACACCTGAATTTTTAGGACTGACGACGACGACATCAGGACCAGTTAGACCTTTGTTGATGTAGTGCTCTGCAAAAAGTGGAATGGTAAAGAGGTTATCCACGGCAATATCGAAGAAACCTTGAACCTGCACTGCATGGAGATCCAGTGTGACGACACGATCCACCCCAGCTTTGACCAACATGTTTGCGACGAGTTTAGCAGTGATTGGTTCACGAGGAGCAGCAGTCCGGTCTTGGCGAGCATAACCGAAGTAAGGCATGACCACATTGACAGTATTTGCGCTGGCCCGTTGGCAAGCATCTACCATAATTAACAGTTCCATCAAGTGATTGTTGACAGGGAAACTGGTTGATTGAATGATATAAATATCATATCCACGAACACTTTCCTCAATATTGACTTGGATTTCACCATCTGAGAATTGACGGGATGAAATTTTCCCAAGTGGAACCCCAGCATGATCCGCAATCTTTTGCGCAATCTCTGGATTTGAATTGAGAGAGAAGAGCTTCATATTTTTTTTATCTGACATGTGATTCCAACCTCATTTAGATTTTTGATCTTAGCACTATTTTAGCAAAAATTTGCGATAATTTCAGCTATTTTACAATCTTTCCGCCAATCTGGCGATTTTATTTTTAGCAGCTTTGTAGACGATTCCATGCTCTTTGATGAACTGATGGAAATTTTCTTCCTGCTCAGCAGTTTCGACCTCGATTTCTAATTCATAATCTTCAGTGTCTAGATAGAGACTGTGGTCTAGTGCCACCAATCCTGCAGTTGTTTCTTTTTCGAAGCGTTCTGTTGTAAGGCTTCCCCAGACAGCGAGTTGTTCAACGGGGATTTCTTTAGAGATCAAGAGGTTTTTGATTTCTCCGTCAGGAAACTGTTGGTGTTGAAGGATCGCCTCGGTTTCTTCTGGGCTGAGGTTCTGATTGTACTCGAAATGGCCAACTGCTTCAGGGACCTTGAGAGTCAATTCAGCCTGATCTGTGAAAGTACGCACCCGCAGGGCCATTTTTTCCTTACGCATGAGCTGGTCGGGTGTATCGATATAGTGATTGGTTTGGACAACCAATTCTGTATCAGCAAAAAGTGGAAGGAGGGATTGGTATTCCTCCTTGTCTAGCAAGGTTTTGTATTCAATTTCTAAATGGTTCATTTTGTAGTCCTTTGCTTTTTTTCGAAAGCGATTCATGATATAATAAGAGATGTGTTTATTGTATACAAAAATGGTTCAGATTACAAGGTGGTAGGATGGCAATTGATTGGGAAAACTTCTTAGATCCCTATATCCAAGCAGTTGGGGAATTAAAAATCAAACTGCGTGGGATTCGTAAGCAATATCGTAAGCAACAAAAGCATTCTCCAATCGAGTTTGTCACAGGTCGTGTTAAGCCGATTGAGAGCATCCGCGAAAAGATGATCCGAAGAAATATTTCTGAAGAAAATTTGGCTCAGGATATGCAAGATATTGCTGGTCTTCGCATCATGGTCCAGTTCGTAGATGACGTCGAAGAGATCCTAGAGGTTCTGAGACAACGGCAGGATATGCGCGTGGTCCAAGAGCGAGACTACATCCGCCATAAGAAATCAAGTGGCTACCGGAGTTACCACGTTGTGGTCGAGTACCCGGTCGATACCATTGATGGAAATGAAACGATCTTAGCAGAGATTCAAATTCGGACTTTGTCCATGAATTTTTGGGCAACCATTGAACACTCGCTCAATTATAAATATAAAGGAGACTTTCCAGACGAGATCAAAAAACGCTTAGAGACGACAGCAAACCTGGCCTATCTCTTGGATGAAGAGATGGGGGCAATTCGGGATGCGATTCAGGAGGCTCAAGCCCTGTTTGATCCACTTCATCGTAAGTTAAATGATGGCGTTGGAAATAGTGATGACACAGATGAAGACTACAGGTAAAAAAGTATCCATTATTCGCAATCGCAAGCGTCAAAGTGAAGAGGTTTTTCAGCAGTTGCGCTATAAGCTTCGGAAAAATAATTTTATTTTGACGGAGAAGCACCCGGATATTGTGATTTCAATTGGTGGCGATGGGATGTTGCTATCGGCCTTTCACAAGTATGAACACCAGTTGGATCGGGTGCGATTTGTTGGCGTCCATACCGGACACTTAGGATTCTATACAGATTATTTAGACAGTGAAATCGATAAGCTGGTTGAGAACTTAAAATATGATACTGGAGCTAAGGTTTCTTACCCTATTTTGAATGTCAAGATTACTTTCGAAAATGGGGAAACCCGTACCATGAGGGCTTTGAACGAAGCAACGATTAAGAGAAGCGACCGGACCATGGTTGCCGATCTTACGATTAATGGAGTGGATTTTGAGCGCTTCAGAGGAGACGGCATTACTGTTTCGACTCCTACAGGAAGTACGGCTTACAACAAATCCTTGGGAGGAGCAGTCCTTCACCCAACTATTGAGGCGCTACAGATCGCTGAGATCGCCAGTCTCAACAACCGCGTTTATCGTACCTTGGGTTCTTCTGTCATTGTCCCTAAAAAGGATAAGATCGAGATTACACCGACGAGACCTGGCTTCCACATTATCTCTGTTGACAATTCAACCTATTCTTATCGCAATATTGCAAAGGTAGAATACCAGATTGACAACCATAAGATTAATTTTGTGGCAAGCTCCAGTCACACCAGTTTCTGGAATCGGGTCAAGGATGCCTTTATCGGAGATGATAGAGAATGAGATTTGAATTCATTGTCGATGAGCATGTCAAGGTCAAGACCTTCCTGAAAAAGCACGAGGTTTCTAAGGGCCTCTTAGCAAAGATTAAGTTTCGTGGTGGCCAGATCCTTGTCAATGGACGTCCGGAGAATGCAATTTATTTGTTGGATATTGGGGATCGCTTGGTCATTGATATTCCAGCAGAAGAAGGTTTCGAAACCCTAAAGCCCATGGATCGGCCTTTGGATATTTTGTTTGAAGATGATCATTTTTTGGTCTTAAACAAACCCTTTGGGATTGCTTCTATTCCAAGTGCGATTCATTCCAATACCTTAGCCAATTTTGTAAAAGGCTATTATGTGAAACAGGGCTACGAGAACCAGCAGGTTCACATTGTCACTCGCCTGGACAAGGATACTAGTGGCGTCATGCTTTTTGCCAAACATGGCTATGCCCATGCCCGCTTGGATAAGCAATTGCAGTCTAAAACGATTCAGAAACGCTATTATGCCTTGGTCAAGGGATCTGGGAAGCTTGATCCTGTCGGAGAGATTATTGCTCCGATTGCGCGTGATGAAGATTCAATTATCACCCGAAAGGTAGCTAAAGGTGGCAAGTATGCTCATACAAGCTACCAGGTTGTTCAATCTTTTGGTGATATTCACCTAGTGGATATTCAGTTACACACAGGTCGAACCCATCAGATCCGCGTTCATTTTTCCCATATTGGTTTTCCGCTCTTGGGAGATGATCTCTATGGTGGAAGTTTAGAAGACGGCATTGAGCGCCAAGCCCTTCATTGTCATCGTCTATCCTATTATCATCCATTTCTAGAGGAAGAATTGGTCATAGAAAGTCCACTGCCTCCAGATTTCCAAGCTGTATTAACACAGCTTCAAATAAGTTATTAATTATTAAAAGGAGTAAAACTCATGGAAGTTTTCGAAAATCTCAAAGCCAACCTCGTTGGTAAGAATGCACGTATTGTATTACCAGAAGGTGAAGAACCTCGTATCCTCCAAGCGACAAAACGCATTGTGAACGAGACAGAAGTAACCCCTGTCTTGCTTGGTAATCCGGATAAAATTCGGATTTACCTTGAAATCGAAGGGGTTTTGGATGGATATGAAGTCATCGATCCTCATTCTTATCCAGGTTTTGAAGAAATGGTAGCTTCCTTGGTAGAACGTCGTAAGGGCAAAATGACAGAAGAAGAAGCGCGTCAAGTCTTGAAAGACGACGTTAACTATTTTGGTGTCATGTTGGTACACCTGGGAATTGTTGATGGGATGGTATCTGGTGCGATTCACTCAACAGCCGCAACTGTTCGTCCGGCCTTGCAAATTATCAAAACTCGTCCAAATGTAAAACGGACTTCAGGGGCTTTCCTTATGGTTCGTGGATCTGAACGCTACTTGTTCGGCGACTGTGCCATCAACATCAATCCAGATGCTGAAGGATTAGCCGAAATTGCTATCAACTCAGCTATCACAGCCAAGATGTTTGGAATTGATCCTAAAATCGCTATGTTGAGCTATTCAACAAAAGGATCTGGTTTCGGTGAAAGTGTTGATAAGGTTGTCGAAGCGACTAAGCTTGCCCATGAACTTCGTCCAGACCTTGAAATTGACGGGGAATTGCAATTTGACGCAGCCTTTGTCCCTGCAACTGCAGCCTTGAAGGCTCCAGGAAGCAAGGTAGCAGGTCAAGCCAATGTCTTTATCTTCCCTGGTATTGAAGCAGGTAACATTGGATACAAGATGGCTGAACGTCTTGGTGGCTTTGCAGCAGTAGGTCCAGTTTTGCAAGGGTTGAACAAACCAGTGAACGACCTCTCTCGTGGATGTAATGCAGATGACGTTTACAAATTAACCCTGATTACAGCAGCTCAAGCTGTGGAGCAATAAGAAATACATTTAGAGAGTGGGACAGATATCGGTAATTCGTTAGAATTCGATTTCGTCGTCCCACCTCCGCACAGTTGAGTAGGGCTGTAAAAGCTGATGAAATCAGCGTAGTAGAGCCCACTCAACCACTGCGTCTTGCTTGA
>NZ_JAPVZA010000018.1:0-47873 GCF_041432115.1 Streptococcus sp. 27098_8_12 | reverse complement strand
CGGTTTATTGATTATGTTTCCAATTGCTGTAAATCCCAAAAAGAATGATCCAGATGGTTGCTCCAATCGCTCCAATGTATGTTGATTCTTGCAAGAAGAGACAAACGAATACAAAGAGGAAGAAAACAATGGTTAATGGATTCAACACTTTATAGGCTGGCATGACAAAACCATCTGGCATAAATTCTTTCGATTTACGGTACTTAAGATGGGCAAGCATAGTCAAAATGTAAATAGCAATGTAGACACCAGAAGAAGATGCCGTAATCAAGGCAAAGGCATCTGAGACACCTGGCAAGACATTGATAAAGGCTGAAACAGCAACCACAATCGCAGAAAAAATAATCGCGCGACTTGGAATCCCCATACGAGATAAGCTATTCAGTTTCAAACGATTCATCACTTTGCTGTTTGGTGTTTCTTTTGCAATCTGGTACAAGTGACGCCCTGTTGAATAGAGGGTGGAATTCAAGGAAGATGCAGCAGCTGTCAGTACGACAAAATTAATCAATCCTGCTGCCCACTTGATTCCTACCATCTGAAAGACTGTTACAAACGGTGATTTATTGACAGGAAGCTGTTGCCAAGGGAAAATAGCCATAATCGCCAACAAAGCCCCTACATAAAAAATCACAATTCGGATTGGAATTTCTTTAATAGCTTTTGGCAATACTTGGCGGGGATTAGCTGTTTCAGAAGTAGTGATTCCAACAAACTCGATCGCTTGATAAGCAAAGAAGACCATTTGGAAGGCCATGACGAACTTGACCCAACCATTTGGAAACATTTGAAAACCATTGGTAATATTGGTTAAGCTAGCGTGTCCAGCTGGTGTTTCAAAGTTCGTCGTCACCATAAAGATCCCTGTTGCGATCAAGGCTAAAATAGTGACAATCTTGATCATTCCAAACCAGAATTCAACCTCTCCAAAAACCTTCACAGCGATCAAGTTTACACAACTTAAGAGCGCTAAAAAGATAATTTGAATCTGCCAGGCTGGCCAATTTGGAAACCAAAGCTGGACATAGTTGGAAACAGCGGTGATCTCTGCCATTCCCAAAAATACCAAGGAGACCCAATAGGACCATCCTGAAAAATAACCCCAACCTTTTCCTATATACTTGGTGATAAAATTGATAAAGGTGTGTTGATCAGGGTCCATATAGAGCATTTCTCCGATTGCCCGCATCATCAAGTACATGAAGGCGCCAGTCAGCATATAGACTAAAATAATAGAGGGCCCTGTCAAAGAAAGGGAACGACCGGCTCCAAGAAAGAGTCCTGTCCCGATGGTTCCTGCAATAGCGATCAGCTGAACATGCCGATTTTGCAGACCACGAACCATCCCATTTTCGGTTTCTTCACCAGGATGATGTTTTTTTGACATATAATTACTCCAATTCTTTTTCTGTACATTTTCAGAAAAGTATACTTCAAATTTTCATACAATCTACTATACCATGTTTTTAAAAATTGGTCAATCCAGTCCAGAATATTCTGAATTTTATAGATTAAAAAGAGTGCTGAAATCTCTTCCAGCACTCTTTTGCTTATGAATTAGGGTCATCGAGACTACGGCCATGCAAACCTTTTTCACGTTGCACTTGGCGTAGTTTCTCAGGTGTTACATCGTTACCTTCTTCATCCACAATTTTGATCCCTTCGATGTGGTGACGAACCGAACGACGATAACCTTCAATGTATTCTTCACGTAGTTTTGCTTGTTCCACTGCTTCTTCAGGAGTCAAACCTTCTGTTTTTTTCTTTTTAGCAAGCTCATTGATCCGAGCGATTTTTTCAGGTGTCATAATAAAACCTACTTTCTACCTGTCATCAGGTACTTATTTTGTGTTCAATTGGTTGAAGGCTGCAACAGCGTTAGCTTTCGCTACAAGGCCTGCAAGAAGGGCCAAACGGTTGTTTTTAACCGCCTCATCTTCTGCCATCACCATAGTATTGTCAAAGAAGGCATCAATGACTGGGCTAAGAGCAAAGAGTTGAGTCAATTTGTCACTAGCTGCACCAGTCAATTCAAGCTCTTCAATTGCTTTAGCAAGAGCTTTTTCTTGATCATTTTCAAAGAGACTGGCATCGACCGCTACTGAAGCATCTGCTTTTTCTGCCAAGTTGAAAGCACGTGAGAGGGATTCAACAGCTGCCTTGTAACCATCCGTCTTCATAGCTTCTGAGAGAGCGTCAGCTACTTCCAACATATCTGCCACGACAAAGTTTGAACCAGCAAGAACAGCGTCTTTGATATCTTTTGCTGTGCGTCCCATCATCTTGTCCACACGCGCCTTGATGAAGTTGAGCACTTCTGCTTGATTATCATAAGAAAGGCTATCAAATGAAAGAGCGTAAAGGCTGTCAATCAACTCATCCATAGGGATATGCCAGCCAAAGGCATCCAAGATACGGACAATCCCTTGTGTTGCACGACGAAGCGCATAAGGGTCATTGGAACCTGATGGAATCAAGCCTACTGAGAAGAAGGAAAGGAGGGTATCCAATTTATCTGCAAGGGCAAGGATGGCACCAACCTTAGTCTCTGGAAGGGCTCCGTCTGCTGAATCAGGAAGGTAGTGCTCACGGATAGCTGTCGCTACCGCAGCATCTTCACCAGCAAGGAGGGCGTATTTTTCACCCATGATTCCTTGCAATTCATCGAACTCTCCGACCATACCCGTCAAGAGGTCAAATTTGTAGATTTCAGCTGCACGAGCGACGGCTGCTCTTTCTTCAGCTGTCAAACCAGCTTGCTCAGCTAGTGACGCTGCAATGACACCAGCACGCGCCATGTGTTCTGAAAGAGAACCAATTTTTTCATGGAAGGTCACGTGTGCCAATTTAGCAACCAGGTCTTCAATCTTAAGTTTTTGGTCTTCACGCCAGAAGAATTCACCATCTTCAAGACGTGCCACCAAGACTTTTTCATTTCCTCGAACGACATTTTCCAAGTGCTCAGCGTTCCCATTACGGACGGAGATGAAGTTTGGTTTCAGCTGACCATCAAGGTCACGTACAACAAAGTAACGTTGGTGTGTTTCCATTGATGTCACCAAAACCTCTTCTGGAACGTCTAAATATTTAGTGTCAAAACTTCCCATAAAGGCAGTTGGGTATTCGACCAAGTTCAAGACTTCATTCAAAAGGCCTTCTTCGATTTGAACTTGAACACCTTGTTCTGCTTCGATAGCCTTGATTTGCTCACGAATCATGTTTTCACGTTCTTTGCTATCCGCAATCACGTAAACGGTACGAAGGTCTTCTTCATAAGAATCCGCATTGGTAATTTCCACTTCATGTCCAAGGAAACGGTGTCCACGACTCACACGTCCTGACTGGATATCCAAGAAATTAAGGTCAAGCGCTTCATCACCCAAAAGAACGATCAAGGTGTGAACTGGGCGAATGTATTCAAAGGTGTTGTTAGCCCAGTGCATGCTAACAGGGAAGGTCATTGAAGCAAGCACTTCTGGAAGGCCAGCCAAGACTTCTTTGGCAGGTTTTCCAGCTTCGTGCTTCGTAACATAAACGTACTCTTCCCCTTTGACTTCGCGGAATTCAATATCGTCAACCGTCAAACCTTTCCCACGGACGAATCCTTGGGCCGCTTTTGAGAAGTTTCCATCTGCATCCAAGGCGATTTTCTTAGAAGGTCCTTTAAAAACTTCGGTCAAATCTGTTTGTTGATCCGCCAAACCAATGACACGGACAGCCAAACGGCGTGGTGTTGAGAAGGTTTGAATGCTTTCGTATGAAAGTCGGTTGTCATCCAAGAAGGCTGCCATTTTCTCACCGAGTTGTTTTTCACTTGGTGTGACAACGTAGGCTGGCAACTCTTCAAGTCCAAGTTCTACTAATAAGTTTTTTGTCATGTTTTTTCCTTTACAAAATTCTTCTTTTTGATAGGCACCTTAGGTACTGGGGACGTCGCTAACTAACTTTGTGAGACTGTTGGAAATCTTCTGTCTCCTTGACATCGATTTCCAACAGTCTCATCAAAGTGGATTTAGCCAACTGATTTTTGAACCTAACGTTTCAAAAATCCCCATATAGCAGTACAGCGGTGCCTATCCCTTTAGCAAGTCTCCGACTTGCCTCTGGGTAGCCGTACGGGCTCACTTTGTTTGCCCATTTTCCATTCTTGTAACTCTTTTTATTCTTCCTCTTCTGCTAGGAGTTTGGCGCGTGTGGCTTCGTCAAGAAGTGGGTAACCGAGTTTCTTGCGTTCTGCGACGAAGGTTTTGGCTACGACACGGGCCAAGTTACGGATGCGGGCAATGTAACCGGCACGTTCTGTAACGGATACTGCTCCACGTGCATCAAGCAAGTTGAAGGTGTGTGAACATTTCAAAACGTAGTCATAGGCAGGGTGAACAAGGCCTAATTCCAAAGCACGCCCTGCTTCTTTTTCAAATTTTTCGAAGTTTTCAAGAAGCATATCTTGGTCAGAAACTTCAAAGCTATATTTTGAGTGTTCATATTCTGGTTGAAGGAAGATTTCTCCGTATTTAACGCCTGGAGCCCACTCAATATCATAAACTGAGTCTACTTCTTGGATGTAAGAAGCCAAACGTTCCAATCCGTAAGTGACCTCAGAAGTTACTGGGCCAGTTGCCAAACCACCAACTTGTTGGAAGTAGGTGAACTGAGTGATTTCCATACCGTCCAACCAAACTTCCCAACCAAGACCAGCTGAACCAGTTGATGGATTTTCCCAGTTATCTTCAACGAAACGGATATCGTGCTCCAAAGGATTGATCCCCAATTTTTCCAATGACTCAAGGTAGAGCTCTTGGATGTTTGATGGTGATGGTTTCATCACCACTTGGAATTGGTGGTGTTGGTAAAGACGGTTTGGGTTTTCCCCGTAACGACCGTCCGCTGGACGACGAGATGGCTCTACATAAGCCGCATTCCATGGCTCAGGACCAATGGCACGAAGGAAAGTGTAAGGACTCATGGTTCCCGCACCTTTTTCATTATCATAAGCCTGCATGAGCATACAACCCTGGTCATTCCAGTATTGTTGCAAAGTAAGGATGATTTCCTGGAAAGTCAATTTTTTAGACATTATTTACTCCTTTTTCTATAATTTCTTGCGACACGAGTCTGCCTCGTCAATCGTACGGGGCAAGACGAGTTAGTACTGCGTTTAGCTCAGGCACCCTAGTGCTGAGCGTGGGGCAGTCCGACTGTAAGGAGCTCTCTGCCACTGACGCAGTGAAAGGTTAGTTTTTTTGACATTGAATACTCCTTATTCATAAAGTTTCTTGTGACTCAGGATACAAAAAGAACCGTGTCCTCGCTCCTAAGTCTGTGACCTAGGGGCGTCAGAAACGCGGTTCCACCCTAATTTATTACTTCATTTTATTTTACTTTACTCAGATTTTTACTGAGAGAAAGCGCCACTTGCTTACCTTGCTCTACTTGGCTCTCACTATCCCAAGCTCGCTAGAAAAACGCCGTAAGCCCTTCTTTCTTGACTAGTATTATAGCAGATTTTTAGTGACTTGTAAATTAAAATCCGCATGAAACAATCGTTTCATACGGATTTTAGGCTAACAAACAAGGTTGTTTTTCTTATGGACGTCTCGCAGCTTTTGGTTTTTTACCATGAAGTTTTTTCTTGGCATTCTTCAAGGCTGTCAAAGCATCTTTCACATCTTGTTGGCTTGCTCCTGGATTTGAAAGGATGGTTTGTGCATCCTTGAAGGCTGCTAGGTAAGCTTCTTTTTCTTCATTTCCAGCATAGATGAATTTCGCATTCTTTTCTTGGAACTTCAATTCTTCCTTGATGTATTTTTCAAGGCTTGAAAAATCAGTTGCTTTCCCGTTTAATTTTCCTTCCGCACGGCTAAGCTCAGCAAGTGCTTGATTGATTTGTTCTTGTTTCACAGTTGGATCAACTGCAAGCAAGGCTACTGTTTGGAAAGCACGATCGTAGTCGCGACGTACTTTTTCTTTGGCATTGGCATAACGACCAGTTTTAGTCGTAGCATCGTAAGCCTGCATCGCTTCTTTTAAGGCCGCAACGTTTGAAACTTTCCCATCCAAAGCTTGGCTAGCAGCTTCAAGACTAGCTAGAGCTTGGTTGACTTGCTCTTGACTAACCTTGTTGGTCAAGGCTGCTTGGGCAGCTTGCAAAGCTTGATCATAGGCTTCCTTCTTATCCGCACTGGCATTGAAGTATTGCGCTGTCTTTGTAACATCTGCTTGGTTGTTCAAAGCAGCCAAGAGATTCACTTTTGAGATTACTCCAATACGATAATTGTTGTTACGCCCTGCGACAACTGAGATCACTGGTGCTTCCTCAGCTAGTTCATAGCCTGTAGGAAGAGTTGCAACCAAGGTATATTGACCAGTTGCTACAGATTTACCAAAGCCATTTTTACCATATTTTTCAGCAGGCAAGACAAAGTTTTCACCATCTGCCCCTTTTAATACGATCGTAGCTGCTTTTGAAACCGGTTGATCAAAGCTGATGCTAACTGGTGCATATTCTAAAGTATTGGCAAGGAAAGCGATCGTTTGGAAACTATTATCCTCTGTCAAATCAAATTCTTGTGTCAAGCTGCTGACAAATTTCACTTCTGTACGATCATACGTAAAGATTTCTGCAGTATAATGACCAAAGTTCAAGAAGTTAATATCTTTTGTCTTATCAACTGACACATATTGACCATTACTATCTTTGATTCGGTAAACATACATAGTATCCAAATCTTTGTTCGTCTTAGCGTCACGAACAGCAATTTGAATCCGGCCACTATTTTGATCCCGAACTAAATCAGCTAGTGAAACATAGTCTACGTTCCCTGCAAAGTCCTCTACGTAGTAATAGATATTCTTCTTATCGATATTTTCAGGAAGATCGAAACTACCATCTGCATTCGCTTTAATGACATGGTAATTTTCAAGGGCACGTGTCCCATTCTTATCATCACTGGTTTGGACCATTGTTCCCTTATCATCAAATGGTGTGACGTAAACGAGTTTTTCAGATAAGATTCCGCCGTCTCCAACATCTTTGGCTTTACGAGCTACAAACTGTTGTGCCCCATCTTTAAAGCGAATATATCCAGATGTGATCACTGGTTTTTGGGTATCAACTTGAACCTTAAAGGTCGTTGATTGCTCTTCAGCACCAGGAACCATTGGTGTGTAACGAATGACATAATCATATAGACCATCTGCTACTGCATTCCCATTCGCATCAATACCATTCCAAGTAGTATTAGCTAATGTGTAGCTGCGTGGGTTCTTTTGGTCACCGTTGAAGAAGTTCTTACGATGGTCAGATGGAGTTCCTTCCCACAATGGATTTTTATGTTCCGTATCACTTGCTGCGTAGACCGTTGCATGAAGGTTTTCAATGTTTCTAAGGGCGACTGTCTTGTATTCAACGAGGTCTTTATTTCCATCTTCATTTGGCGAAATGGCAATGCGAACATTCCCATTCTCATCTAATTGAAGAGAATGTGTACCTTCCGCATTTTCTTCAATACCAAGAACTGTAATCCGACGACCATCTCGTTTTCCTTGTGTGAGGAGAAGGTCATTTTGCAGGGTAACAAGCGCAGAAACATTGGCACTAGAGGAGATATTCAAATCTTTTGGAACATGATAGTAGAAGCCATCTTTTCCTTCGCGAACCAAATCATAGATTGGTTTTTCAACAGCTGGAAGGTTTTGGAATTCTCCCTTGAATCCCATAAACGGCAAGCTGACCACATCCCCATCATCTGCCGGATCTACAAAGCGAACAAATCCTTCAAGGAAATAGCCGTTCGGCATTTCTTTGCTTAATTCTTCTGTGAATTTACTTGTATCGACTTTCACCGTAACCGTTTCAGAGCTATGTGCTTTCACGGTTACTTCAGGCCAAGCTGTTTCAGTCAATTTACGTGGACGGAGGGTAAATTTACCATCCTTCACTTCATCTGTGTCAGTATTCACCAACATTTTCAAGGTACGATCGGTATCTGAAATATTGTGAACCGTCACATCAAAGGTAAAGCTATCTCCAACATTTCCAAGAGTAACGCTTGGATAGTTGTTTTCACCAGTCACATACAAGTCTGTTGAAACGGCTGCAGCTGTGTCTACAACCCCTGCTCCTTGTTGACGTGGAGAAGTATAAACACCGGTTTCTTTATTAACATGTGGTTTAGCCGTAGACATAATCAAGGCTTTGACAGTTTCAGAAACTTGTTCTGGAGTCAATTCTGGATGGTTCTTCACAAGGTATTCTTTAACCAAGGCTGCCACACCTGCTACGTGAGGAGAGGCCATACTTGTACCACTCATATCCCCGTAGGTATTGTCATTTAAAGAAGAAAAGATATTCCCACCAGGTGCTGTGACATCTGGTTTCAACTGACCATCGGTTGTCACTCCCCAGCTTGAGAAATCAGACAATTGGTCTGCTTCTGGAGATGGACGGTTAGCCATGGTATTGTTAAAGACAACTTTGTAAGATCCAGCTTTAAGAGCTTCCCCATAGCGTTTTGAAATGAAGACAGATGGAATTTTCTTAGCATCCCCATCAATTGCCATTCCAAGATTAGATCCTTCCACATTATTGTAGACCAAAGCTCCTGCTGCACCATGATGGAAGGCATTGGCAATCTTTTCTGAGAATGGAATTTCCCCACGTTGGATTAAGGCCAATTTACCGGTAAGGTCTAGATCTTTAAAATCATCTTCTTTCCCAAGACCAACTGATACATATTCGTACTCTTTGCCTTTTTCAAAATCAGCATCTGCAGCAGATTTACTGTAATCAAATTTTCCGTTATCCGCTTCTGCATTGCCTTCCAAACCTTTGACTTCAAAAACTTCTGTTGTAATGATGTTGTTATTGATAGAAGCAACAGAGATAGAGTCCTCTACCGTTGATGGATTTCCAACCAAACCGTAATCTGGATTTTCTGCTGCTGGTCTAGAATAACCATTCCCAAAAGTATTGCTATTTCCTGCAGAGATTAGGACAGATACCCCTTTAGCACGCGCTCGTTTAATGGCATCCACAATATCTGAATCAGCATTGACCATAGAACCAGTAGTAGATCCAAGACTCATATTGATGGTATCTGCACCAAGGGCTACAGCATCATCAATTGCTTTTACATAAAGAGCAGATCCCGTTGTTTTTTGACGATCTGAGAAGACACGCATAAACATAACTTGAGCTTCTGGTGCTACACCATAGATCTTTTCTCCGTTTCCTGCTTCTTTATCAGGATTCCCTGTCGCAATCCCTGTAACGTGCATCCCGTGAGAATCTCTTTCGGCCTCTTTAATATTGTCAGTACCATCAAAATAGTCATAAGCATAGACAACTTTGTCGTTGTACCATTTACCATAATCAATTCCTGCTGCTTTCTTAGCAGCTTCGATTTCTTCTTGGTTTTTAAACTTAGCTTTAGAAGGATCGGTAATCCGAAGAACCTCGTGGTTCACATCCAAGCCAGAATCAATGACGGCGACAACCATCCCTTCCCCTTTGTAGCCTTGCTTCCAGGTTTGTGGAACAGTAATAATCTCGTCACTTTCGATGCTTTGAGGTTTTTCAGCTGCCTCATGGCGATTCGTTGTTTCCGAACTTGTCGCAGTAGCCACTTCTGTCGCTTTTTCTACAGATTTTTCTACAGGTTTTTCCGCTACTTCCAGTTTTGTTTCTGGAACAGCAGCTGCCTCTTTCGGAGCTTCTGTTTTTTCAACTACAGCTGCTTCTGTTGTATGACTTGTCTTTTCAGCAACTGTTGCTTCATTTGCAACTGCTACTTTCTCACTAGCAACTGCTGTACTTGCTTCTGTTGCTTGTGAATGCTCTTCTTCAGCAGGTGCCTGTTGACTGTTTGCTACAAGCTGTGTCCCAGCGCTCGTTTGACCCGCTGTTTGTTCTTCTGCACTCGCTTGTGCAGATCCAAATACCAAAACAGCCCCTAATAAAACTGAGGCTACACCAAATTTGTATTTCCTTAATGAAAAACGCACTTGTCTATTCATAGAAACTCCCCTTTTATTTTAATAGTAACTATTATAACGCAAAATTATCTGAAAATTCATTCAAAAATGAATTGTAACACAATTGTAATATTTACGTATATTACTAGCTATTAATTTATTTTCGTTCGGAAAATTGTAAATTAGAATGGGAAAGTATTATAGAACATCTGTTTTTGTTGGAGTTTTAAAATTATTTAATCATTGAAAGGATTTTAAAAACCGAGAACGAAACTGTCCTCGGTTTTTATTAATGAATAGAAATTCCCTTTTAAAAATCTTTGGTGTCCGGATCTGGTGCACCTGCTTCAACCGGAAGATGGCGAAGGAGTTCCACATCATCTGCTGTCAATTCAAAATCAAAGCAATTTAAATTACTCGCAATCCGCTCAGGTGTAACCGATTTGGGCAATGGAAGGAAACCTTCTTGCAAACTCCAAGCCAAGGCTAGTTGAGCGACGGTCTTTCCATATTTAGTAGCCATTTCTTTTACTTGTTCATTTTGGAACAATTCTCCTTGGCCAAAAGGTCCCCAAGCCTCTAGTAAAATGCCATGCTTGCGACTTGCTGCAATGGCTTCACTTTGGTAAACCCCAGGTGCTAGACGAATTTGGTTCACAGCCGGAATGACCCGAGCTGTTCCAAGGAGGGCTTCCAAATGATGAGGCAGAAAATTGCTAATACCAATAGCCCGAACCTTGCCAGCAGCTAGCATATCTTCCATTGCTCGCCAAACCTCAGCATTTCGTTGTTTCCAAGCATCATTTTTTCGAAGTGATTTTGGATTTGGCCAATGAATCAAATAAAGATCCACATAGTCCAAGCCTAGTTTCTCAAGAGACTCTTCCAAAGCAGCTTGAGCGTCTTCATAGGTGTGATGAGTATTCCAAAGTTTGGTGGTAATAAACAGGTCTTCGCGCGCAAGACCACTGTCTTTAATGGCCCGACCCACACTCTCTTCATTCTGATAAATCGCAGCTGTATCGATATGGCGGTAACCTGCTTTTAAAGCAGCTAAGACAGCTTGATAGGCTTCTTCTCCATCTGCTGCTTTCCAGGTTCCAAATCCTAATACAGGAATCTCCACCCCATTATTTAAACGATAATTGTTCATTTTTTCTTTCCTTTCTTCGATTTCGGTTTCTTAGGCCCTCGAAGCTTGAGCTCTGGCTTAAAAATATTCTTCTTGGTTGGCTCCATCTTCTTGCTATAAAAACTATAGAGTAAAAATGCCCCACCAACAATCACAATAAAGATATTTTTTCTTACAATCCCATAGAGCAAGAAAAAAATTCCCATCAATAAAAAACGTATATCAATTGCCTTCATAAGCTACCTCACATTTCAATTCCCATTATAGCATGAAAAGACAGCATTCACAAAATTGCACTACCATCGGTAAACAAAAACCTCTCTAGGTATGACTTAGAGAGGAAGTATTCTATCTTCGATTCTTGAATCTAATTGGTAGCTTGGTAACGTTTGACCCCATCGAGATAGGTCGCAACCAGATCCAAATTTTGATCAAGCACGATGAAGTCCGCGTCATATCCTTCTCGAATTTGACCACAAACATCATCAATATGGACTGATTTTGCCGGATTGAGGCTGGCCATCATCACTGCTTCGTGAGGGTTAGCAATCCCCCACTCTACAACATTTTTTAATCCATCTTTCAATTTCAAGATTGAGCCAGCTAGATTACCAGTTGATTTCAAGCGAGCAGTCCCTTCAGCAACCACGACTGGGAATTCCCCAAGCATGTAGTCCCCGTCTTCTAAGCCCCCAGCTGTCATACAGTCCGTAATCAAGGCAACATTTTCTTTGCCTTTTTGTTTCATCAGGATATCACACGCTAGTGGATCCACGTGATGGCCATCACAGATCAACTCTGCTGTAGTATGAGGCAACTCATACATGGCACCAACCATACCGAGTTCACGGTGCGTCAAACCACGCATACCATTGTAGGCATGTACCCAGACACTCGCACCTGCATCAACCGCTTTTTTAGCTTCTTCAAAAGTAGCATTGGAGTGTCCCAGAGCGACAGTCACTCCTTCTCCTGTAATGGTCCGAACAAATTCTTCCACCCCTTCACGCTCGGGAGCAAGGGCAATCTTATTCAACAGACCATTGGCAGCTTTTTGCCAAGCCCGGAATTCTTCCATACTTGGATCCTTCATATAAGATGGGTTTTGAGCTCCCTTGTATTTTTCTGTAAAATAAGGGCCTTCAAAATAAATCCCGCGAATCTTAGCTCCTGTTGCTTCTTTGTATCGTGCACCGATATTTTCAGTTACTGCCAAAAGTTGTTCGTAAGAGGAAGTCAAGGTCGTAGGCAAAAAGCTCGTAACCCCTGTACTCAAGAGCCCTTCACTCATGGTATGGAGAGTGCCTTCGATATTATTATCCATCACATCTACCCCACCAAATCCGTGAATATGGGTATCTACGAGGCCAGGCGCAATGCTGTAACCAGAATAATCCAGCACATCCGCACCTTCTGGTAAGCTTTCCACATGTTTTCCAAACTTGCCATCAACAAGCTCCAAATAGCCTCCGCGGCGAACCCCATGTGGATAATAAAATTGATCTGCTTTAATATATGTAGACATAAAATCGTCCTTTCCATTGTAGGAACTGTGTTCCATTTATATTCATACATATTATAACGCTTTCACTTCCATTTGTAAATGGTCTAGACCTATTTTTGAATAGAATCCAACAAAAAACAGAGTAAGCTTCCTACTTACTCTGTTTGACGTTCCTTAAATTTGCTCGATTTGTACTTTTTCAGCGAGATTCATGGCATGGTCTGCAACACGTGTATAGTGAGAAATGATATCAATAAAGTTTACTCCGGCTTGAGGTGTACATTCGCCTTGGTTCAAACGACGAATATGGGTTTTCCGAAGTCTTTTCTCCAACTTTTCAATTGCCTCGTGACGTGCTACCAATTGGTTTGCAAGACTCACATCATTGTTCTCAACAGCTTTTAAGGCATCCTCTACAAATTGATGGGTTTGGTTGTAAATATCTTCCAATTCAGCCAAGGCCGCTTCTGAAAAGACCACTTTCTTACGAATTAAATAATCGGTCAGATTGATCAAGGCTTCCGCGTGATCTCCAATCCGCTCCAAATCCCGTGAAGAATCCAAGATATTGGTGAGAACTTCACTTTCTCTCGGACTCAAGGCTTCACTTGACAAACGAATCAGGTAGCGAGTCAAATCATCATCAATGGTATTGATGGCTTCTTCTGTCTTATGACCCTTTTCAGCTGTTTTCTCATTTTGATGAACAATATAATCATAAGAAAGATTAAAAGCTTTGTCTGCATATCCACCTAAATGAAGCAACTCTTTTTTCGCATTTCCAAGAGCAATCGAAGGCGCTTGGGTGATCAAGTTTTCATCCAAGTAGAGCGGTTCATATTTGACAACCTCATCCTCACCAGGAATCAGCTTGGTCACAAAGTATGCCAAAGCTCCAATGAATGGGAACTGGATGATGGTATTGGTTATATTAAAGGTTCCGTGAGCAAAGGCTATGGTCATTTCTGGGGATAAATGAAGAGTCGTTTCAAACCATTGAATCAAAGAGGTAAACGGAACAAGGAAGACAAGACAGATAATGGTTCCGATAACATTAAAGGCTACATGGGCACCTGCCACACGTTTGGCCGCAATATTAGCTCCCAAGGAAGCAATGATAGCTGTAATGGTCGTTCCGATATTATCACCAAAGAGAACTGGGAGGGCTCCTTTCAGGTCAATCAAATGACTAGCATAGAGATTTTGCAAGATACCAATGGTTGCAGAAGAGGCCTGAATCAAAAGTGTTAAGCCTGATCCAACAAAGACACCCAAGATAGGACTTTTACTTAACTGCACCATATAGTCACGAAAGACTTGCAAATCTTTAAGAGGTTCCATAGCCCCACTCATCAAGTTGAGGGCAAAGAAGATACCACCGACACCAAAAACGATTCGTCCAACATTATTAACCAAACGATTTTTGGTAAAGAAGAGACAAACCGCTCCGATAAAGAGCATGGGAAGAGCGTAGTCTCCTAATTTAAAACCAATGATAAAGGAGGTAATAGTCGTTCCAATATTGGCCCCCATAACAATACCAATAGCTTGACGGAGGGTTAGAAGTCCTGCACTCACCAGACCGACCGTAATCACTGTAACCCCTGAACTCGACTGAATCAAGGCAGTCATCCCAATCCCTACTAGAACCCCTAGAAAGGGATTACTCGTATATTTATCAATATAGTATCGAAGTCGATCTCCTGCAGCCTGTTGCAAGCCTTCTCCCATGGTTTTAATACTATAGAGAAAGAGCCCCAGGCCTCCCAAAAAGTTAAATACAATTTCCTGCCAGTTAATCGACATGTTCATTCCTCCAAATTTGAGATCAGAAATAAAACTCCTCTCCTATTGTAAAGGATAATTTCCAATCACACAAGAGATTTCTGTAAATTTCTATTATTTTTTGAAACCGTTTTTCCTTCTGTTTTATTTTCCTCGTTTTAAGAGCCAAAAAAAGAGGGTGGAAAATTTCCAACCCGAGACTGTAGACAAACTATTCTTTTTTATAAATCTAATAAATTCTATAAAAAGAAATGTTACTCGTTAGAGTGATTCAATCATCTACTGAAACTTTTCGTCGTGAGAAAAGTACCTGAAACTTAATAGTTTCAGGTACTCGGAATTATTGAGACCTTAGGCTCAATAATTAGTCATGGAACTTCGAAGAAGTTCGCTGACGTCCGTACTCACCTAAGGAAAGTTTCTAAGAAGACTTTGTCTTTCAATCTGGGCGTGGAAAATTTCCAACCTCTCTAGTCTTTGTTCAAATTGCGTAACATCTCATCGATCTTGTTACCGTATTCGATAGACTCGTCTTTGACAAAAGTAAGATCCGGAATCTTGTACAGTTTCAAATTCCGACCTAATTCACGCTTGATGGTTCCTGTTGCTTTTTCAAGGCCTGTCTGAGCCTTTTGATTGTCTGAAGCCAAATCACTCATAATTGAATAATACACTTTGGCCATAGACAAATCACCTAGCATTTGAACATCCGTAATAGTAACGCCTTGAACACGCGGGTCACGGACTTTCTTTTGTAAAATCTCATTGACTTCACGCTTGATTTCCATCCCTACTCGATCTGTCCGAAAATGACTTGCCATAGGAACTCCTTTCTGCTTTGTGTTTAAAAACTAGGAAATCAGAGAAAATTCCTCTTTTTTCCTAGTCAGCCTCTTATTTTTTAATTTCTTCCATGATGTAGGCTTCAATGGTATCGTCTGTCTTGATATCATTGTAGCCTTCAATCATCAATCCACCTTCACGACCATTTGTCACTTCTTTGACATCATCTTTGAAGTGTTTCAAGCTTGCAAGAGCACCGTCATAGATCACGACACCGTCACGAATGACACGGACTTTGGAATCACGTGTAACCTTACCACTAAGGACCATAAATCCACCAATGGTACCCACTTTAGAGACTTTAAAGGTTTCACGAATCACTGCTTCCCCGATGACTTTCTCTTCGAACTCAGGATCCAACATTCCCTTCATAGCATCTTCCATTTCTTCAATCACTTTGTAGATAATTGAGTGAAGACGGATTTCTACCTCATCAGCTTCAGCTTGTTGACGTGCTTGTGGCGTAGGGCGGACGTTAAATCCGATGATGAAGGCATTTGAAGCTTCTGCAAGGGTCACGTCTGATTCGTTGATAGCACCAACTGCTGAGTGAACGATGGTCACTTTCACACCTTCCACTTCAATCTTTTGAAGGGAGGCAGCAAGGGCTTCAACCGAACCTTGTACATCGGCTTTAATGATGACATTAACAGATTTCACTTCCCCAGCCTTCAAGGTATCAAAGAGATTTTCAAGGCTGACGCGGTTGGTTGCTTGACGTTGTTTCATCAGAGCACGTTTGGCACGTTCTTCACCCGCCGCACGCGCAGATTTTTCATCTTCGTAAACCGCGAAGTGGTCACCCGCCATTGGCGCTTCGTTCAAACCAGTGATAGAAACCGGAGTAGATGGTCCTGCAACCTTCACACGACGTCCAAGGTCATTGGTCATGGCACGGACACGTCCAAAGGTATTTCCAACAACAATTGGGTCTTGAACATTCAAAGTACCTTGTTGGACAAGAAGGGTCGCAACCGCACCTTTTCCTTTATCCAAACGAGCTTCAATAACGGTACCGATGGCACGAACGGTTGGGTCTGCTTTGAGCTCTTGGATTTCAGCTACAAGAAGGACAGTTTCCAAGAGTTCATCGATATTTTGGTTGAATTTGGCTGAGATTTCTACAAACTCAGAATCACCACCCCAGGCAGTTGACATAACACCGTGTTCAGCCAATTCACCGATGACACGTTCTGGGTTAGCACCTGGTTTATCAATCTTGTTAATAGCCACAATGATTGGAACATTGGCAGCTTTTGAGTGGTTGATGGCTTCGATGGTCTGTGGCATCACCCCGTCATCTGCAGCTACGACCAAGATGGTAATATCGGTAACAGAGGCACCACGTGCACGCATAGAAGTAAATGCCGCGTGTCCAGGTGTATCCAAGAAGGTAATCTTCTTGCCATTTTCCACGATTTGATAAGCCCCGATGTGCTGAGTGATTCCTCCCGCTTCACCTGTTGCTACACGTGAATTACGAAGGGTATCCAAAAGGGTAGTTTTACCGTGGTCAACGTGTCCCATGATGGTGACAACTGGTGGACGCTCTACCAACTCATCTGGATTCAAATAACCATCTTCAACGAAGAAGCGTTCGATATCGGCATTGTCCACTTCAACCTTTTTCTTGGCTTCAATTCCATAATCCACCATCAAGAGTTCAATCGTATCTCCATCCAGCGATTGATTTTGAGTCGCCATGACTCCCATCATAAAGAGTTTCTTGACGATTTCAGCCGGTTCACGCTTGATGCGTTTTGCGATTTCGGCAACCGTCATTCCATCCGTATACTCAAATTCACTTGGTAATTCATGGAATTTACGCTCTGTTACTGGTTTTGGAGCATCATTACGGTTGTTCTTTCCTTTTTTATTCTTCTTGTTGTTATTCCAGTTACTATTTCTCTGATTTCTCACTTGATTTTGACTATTTCGATTCCTTTGTTGTTTTCTTGGACCATCTTCTTCACGATCAAAATCATCGCGTTTCTTATCTGGTCGCGCTTGTTTCTTCCGACGTGTATCGACTTGAGCTGGAGCAGCAGCAACAGCTGGTTTTGTATGGTTCTCAACAGCTGGCTCCTGTACAGGTGCTTTCACTTCTGGTGCTTCTACCCGTTTCCGGCGCTGTTGACGTTCTTGTTCTGCTTTTGCAGCTTGTTGTTTGTAGCGATCTTCACTTCCACGTGCGTATTCAGCATTTTGTTCAGCTTTCAGTGCTGCTGCACGCGCTTTGAAATCAACTTTTGGTGCCACTTGGGGTTGTGCACTACGTCTTTGATCTGGTCGGTTATTGCGACGATCAGAACCTTGGTTTCGTTGTTCATTTCTCTCTTGTGGTCGTTGATTTCGGTTGTCACCATGACGCTGATTGTCCTTGCGATCGCGTTTTGGACGATTGTCTTGTTGTTTCCTACGTTCAGCCTGCTCTTTTGCACGCGCTTCTCGTTCCGCTTTAAAGTTACGACTCTTTGGTTTAGCAGCTGGCGTTACTGATTTTGTCTCAGTTGCTCCTTCTTTTTTGACGGGCGCTGCTTCTTTTTTCTCTGCGACAGCCGTTGCCTTGGCAGCCACTTCTGCTACTTTCTTTTCGACTGTTTCTTTTTTCGCTGCAAAGCTCTTGATCAACTTTTCAGCAACATCAGTATCGACACTAGATGCATGACTCTTGACGTCAAAACCTAATTCTTTCGCACGAGTGACGACTTCCTTACTTTCCTTGCCCAATTCTTTGGCAATTTCGTATAATCTTTTCTTAGACAATTGCTGTCCTCCTCTTCTATTCCATAAGAGACCTCATTTTCTTTGAAAATCCAGCATCTACAACAGCGACGACCTTACGGGCACGTCCAATTGCAGTGCTTAATTCTAGTGTTGAAAACACGGTAGATACTTGAACCTCATAATAGTGACCCTTATCTGTCACCTTTTTTGTCAGGTTACTAGCTGCATCATTTGCCAGAAAAACTAATTTAGCTTTTTCTTCCTGGATGGCTTTGATCACAAGTTCCTCTCCAGAAATGAGTTTTCCTGCTCTTTGCGCCAAGCCCAACAAATTACTTATCTTTTGCTTATTCAAGGCCTAACTCTCTTCTCTTCACCTTATGATCTACATAAGCGATCAATTCATCATAGAAAGCTTCTTCCACTTCCATATTAAAGCTACGATTAAAAACTTTCTTTTTCTTAGCAAGTGCCGCTTCTTCATTGTCTAGCTTGATGTAAGCACCTCGACCATTGGCTTTGCCAGTTGGATCGATAAAGACTTGTCCTTCTTTATTTTTGACAATGCGGAGCAAATCGCGCTTATCAATAATTTCATTTGAAACGACAGATTTTCTTAAAGGGATTTTTCTTGTTTTTACCATTTTCCCTCCCTCTCTTAATCGACTTGCTCTTCGTCACTTTCTACTTGGTCTTCAAAAGTTTCTTGAGCTGCTTCCATTTCTTCGAACTCACTAGCAGATTTGATATCGATGCGGTAACCAGTCAAATGAGCTGCCAAACGAACGTTTTGACCACGACGACCAATGGCAAGAGATAGTTTATTATCTGGAACCACAACGAGAGCATGTTTGCTATCTTCATCATCAAAAATAACTTGGTCCACTTCTGCAGGAGCGATCGCATTGTAGATAAATTCAGCTGGATCTGGAACCCATTCAATGACATCGATGTTTTCTTCTGTTGGAACCATACGGTCTAATTTTTGATCGTATCGAGCTGGGTGGAACTTGCTGGTAATCTTTTTAATATTCGATCCACCACGACCAACGATCGTTCCAATCGCATCTACGTTTGGATTATGGCTGCGAACCGCAACTTTTGTACGATCTCCAGCTTCACGCGCTACACTCATAATCTCAACAGTTCCATCATAGACTTCAGGAATTTCTTGTTCCATCAAACGTTTGATCATTTCAGGATGGCTTCGACTAACAAAGACATTGACACCACGTGGATTATCTTCTACCTTGTAGACAAAGACTTCAATCCGATCATGAGATTGGAACACTTCTCCTGGAATTTGATCTTGCTTAGACAATTGAGCTTCGATCGAACCAAGATTGACATAGATAAAACGATTATCAAAGCGCTCCACTGTTCCACTCATGATTTCATTTTCATGTTCTTTATAAGTGTTATAGGTGATGGTGCGCGTTTGCTTACGCATTTTTTCCATGATCGTTTGTTTAGCAGATTGAGCTGCTACACGACCAAATTCAGCTGGTGCTTCTTCAAACTTGATCTTGTCCCCCAACTCATAAGCAGAGCTAATGGCTAAGGCATCCTTCAAGCTGATTTCTAAGCGACTATCAAAGACTTCATCCACCACTTCACGAACCGTATAAACACGGAAATCTCCAGTTTTTTCATTGAATTCAATCGCTGCACTTTCTGATTGTCCATAACGACGGCGATAAGCTGAACGCAATGATTCTGTGACGGCTTCAATGATATCTTCTTTTTTGATCCCTTTGTCTTCTTCCAAAATGCGGAAGGCTTCTAGCATTTCTTTACTCATGTTTTTCTTGCCTCTATTATAAAGGCATCCTTTCTTTCATTCTGTTACAATTTTACAGCCAACCTTGCTTTGGACACAAGGTTATAAGGAATTTCTACAGTTTTCTTTCGTGTTTTATCCATATACTCAATGGTCAAAACATCCTCTTCAAAACCTACCAAGTTCCCCTCAAAAACCTTTTGTTTTTCAACAGCCTTATACAAGCTGATATTGACATACTTGCCAACAGCTCCCTCGAGTGCTTCCTTGGTTTTCAATGGTCTCTCCAGGCCAGGACTGGTAACTTCTAAAAAGTACTGTTCTGGAAATGGGTCTGGTTTGATTTGATCCAATAGCGGGCTAATGATTTCTGTCAAATCCGCTGTATCATTCAGTGTGATCCCTTCTGGTTTGTCTACGAAAATGCTTAAGACGTAGTCACCACCCATTTTGCCATATTCAACATCGACCAATTCAAATGGTTCCTTTATAGCTGGCTGAATCACTTCTGTTACTAAGTCAACAATCGTTGCGATGGTTGCCACCTCCTCATAGATAAGAGGCGAAGATATTTCCCCGCCTCTCCTTTTCTATTCATTTAATGTATTATAGCACGATTTCCCAATGATTGCAAGGAATATGCTAAAACTGTGCTTCTACACGGTAAATGACCTGGCCTTTACTTGAGAACTTCTTCTCATATTCCGTCATGACATTGCCCTCAAAGTCACTAGCATGAAGGTCTAACCAGACTCCCTTCAAAGTCATTCCATATTGCGAAAAACTCACCAAACTGTATTCAAACAAACCTCGGTTGTCTGTTTTAAAGTGAATCTCCCCATGTTCTGGAAGAATTTGCTTGAAGGTATCCAAGAAGGTCTTGTATGTTAAACGACGCTTCTCATGACGTTTCTTAGGCCAAGGATCTGAAAAATTCAGATAGAGTTGATCGATTTCTCCATCTTCAAAATAGTTGGTCAAGCTATCCCCGTCTACCCAAAGCAATTTAATATTAGGAACATCAGCTTCTAAGACCTTATCTAAAGCATAACTCAAGACTGATTTTTGAATATCAATTCCGATGTAGTTGATCTCTGGATTGGCCTTGGCCATCCCAGTAATAAAGGCCCCTTTTCCGCTACCCACTTCGATATGAATAGGATGGTCATTCCCGAAAATTTCATGCCATTTTCCCTTGGCATCTTCTGGATTTAGGACCACATATTGCGGGTTCGCTTCTAATAATTCAGTCGCTCCCTTGCGATTTCTAACTCTCATATTTCCTTTCCATATTTCAACCGGAAATTGCGCAGAGCATAGATCTCGCGATTGACATTTTCTAAATCATTATTTTCATAGTATTTAGCAATTTGGCACAAGAAAGAGTATTGACCAAACCAATAGAGTTTATCAAATACTTTTTGATTGTACTTGTAGCCATAATAGCCTAACCAATCGCGCCAATTAGAATCTGGGATATAGTGACTCAAGATATGCGCCACATCCAACATCCGGTCTGTCAAACGAACAGAGTCCCAATCGACTAGATAAATCAAGCCGCTCTCTGTCTCAATCCAGTTACTATGACGAACATCTCCGTGGACGATCGTCGCATAATCCTCCCGAAAGGCAGGCACTGTCTTACGTAAATTCTTTACGACTGATTGGATATAGTGGTTCTGACGTAGGGCAATTGGCAACCGGTTGCTCCAAGAATTGAGCAATTCTAATGGAGATTCCACAGGATAGCCAAGTTTTTTCAATTGGGTCATCAAAGGTCTAGAACGGTGCAATCTCGTTAAAATATTGACCACTTGTTTTTTTGACATCCCATTTGGCGTGAGAATTTCCCCATTCAACCATTCTTGGGCACTCATCACATTTCCATCTGGCAATCGTCGACTCCATAACAATTGAGGAGCAATCTGTTCTTTTGCTAGACCCGCAAGGATTGGGGTCGTATTCATTTTTACAAAAACGCGCCCACCATCTGGGTAGGTCCCCATGTAGGCCTTCCCACTCTTCCCAGGAATTGGGGTGAGGCTTAGCTCTTTTTCATTCGAGTCCATCTTTTCCTCCGTAAAAAGTTTCCAATCTATTTTACTAATTTTAACGATTTTCGTCAACCAAGCGCGCCATCTTAAATGGAAGATAGAGTAGGATTAAAGCAACTGTATAAGCCAATAAGCCTAACAACAGGACTTTATCTGAAATAAAGACCAGGCCAATTCCCCCTTCTATCACCGTTATCATCCCCATGACCAGCTGAATCGTTTTGTTCAACCCTGCCTTTTTACTGCCCTTTTTCATCGGAAAAAGGAGGGTCAAGGGTTGGTAATCAAAAGCACTGTAAAGCCCCAGTAATTGAAAAATAACCAAGTAATTGAGCAAGGCTACAAGGGCAATCACTACGAGGGGTTGGGGAATAAAGATGATAGCGAGAATGGAAAGAGCCAAGAGTCGGAGAGTCATAGAGAAAAGATCTCCATTCCGTAGGAAGGAGCGCATATATAAGTGAAGCCACGTATTGCCATGTGTTTTGGGAAGAAGCCCTAAGAAACCATCCAAGTAAGCTCTTCTTTTGACACTGTTGGTAATACCTTTTACCGTTGTAAACAAGGCAAAGAAGCGAAGAATCAATTGTTTCCTTGCATTCTCACGAGCAATGGCTAAGGTCCAATTCAAATTTCCATCCTGGTAGAAGCGCGCTTCCTTCCAGCTAAAAACAGCCCCTTTAGCCACTCCTAAGACAAGGATATAGGCTACAATAGCAAGTTTATCCAGCCCCGTTGCCAGAAGAAGAGGCACAAATAATAGAAGGACAACACTTTGAATCAAAAACCAAAACACAAAAGACTTCTTGGCCTGCCCTTTGATATAACTTTTCACTTCCTCTTCCTTTACTAAAAGGAATAAAGCATCGGGCTTCTCTAAGTAGGTCGCAATGGAGCCTATCGGAACCAAGAGGAGCAAGCCAATCATGAGACTCCAGCGGATCAGGCTTGTATCTTTGGGGAGATCTTGCAAGAATTGGCTGTATTGAACCGCCAAAAATCCTATGAAAATCAGCATAAAGAGGACGAAATGATCATTGAGAACATAGCGGCTATATTTTACACATTGAGTTCGAAACGTTTCTTGCCGTTTTTTCATCAACTCTTTCATGCTGTTTCCTCTTCTGTCAAGGTCATGTAGATATCATTTAGACTTGCTTTTTCATCCCCAAAAGTTGAACGCAGCTCGTCCAAGGTCCCTTGTGCTCGGACCTGACCCTTATGGAGGATCACAAAACCATCACACATCTTTTCAGCCGAATCAAGAACGTGGGTACTCATCAAAATCGATTTTCCTTTTGCCTTCTCATCGGCCAATAACTGAATCAAATCTGCAATCGCAACAGGATCCAATCCCAAAAAGGGTTCATCGACAATATAAAGACTTGGATCCACTGCATAGGCGCAAATAATCATGACCTTTTGCTTCATCCCTTTTGAAAACTGGGTCGGGAACCAATCTAATTTTTCAGCCAAACGAAATCGTTCCAACAAAGGCTGGACGCGCACCATGACCTGATCCATGTCTAAATCATAGGCCATAGCTACGGTTTCGATATGCTCTCTCAAGGTTAATTCTTCATATAGGCTAGGAGTTTCTGGAATATAGCCGATTTTTTTACGATAGTCAGTTGGAGCTTCTTGAAGACTCAAGCCGTCAATCCGTACTTCCCCAGCATAAGGATGCAGGAGACCAATAATTTCATTAATCGTGGTTGACTTCCCAGCTCCATTTAGTCCAATCAAACCAATCAGTTGGCCATCCGGAACTGAAAAACTCACCTCTTTCAGGACAGGGATGTTGACATAGCCCCCTGTCAACTTGTTGATTTCTAACATATTTTCTCCGATTTCTGGTATAATGTTCTTATATTATAACAAAATTTAGTCTAAATGAGGTGTATTTATGGTTGACGATTGTATTTTTTGTAAGATTATAGCTGGCGACATTCCTTCCTCCAAAGTCTATGAGGACGAGGAAGTCCTCGCATTTTTGGACATCTCTCAGGTTACACCAGGTCATACGTTAGTGGTTCCAAAAAAACACGCTCGCAACCTCTTAGAGATGGACGAAACCGCCACAGCTCAACTATTTGCACGTGTTTCTAAAGTTGCTAAAAAAGTAGAAGCTGCTACCCAAGCTAAGGGAATGAATATCATCAGCAACATGGAAGAAGTTTCTGGACAAACCGTATTTCACACACATGTCCACATTATCCCTCGCTATTCTGATCAAGATGAGCTTGCCATTTCATTTACTGAACACGAGCCTAATTTTGAACAACTAGCAGTTCTCGCAGAAACCATCAAAAACAGTTAAAAAGGAGTCTATATGAAACTCAAAAATCTCTTTTGGTTTGCAACAGGAGCTAGCATTAGCTACCACCTAGTAAAAAACCGCAAAGAAATCAAAACAGAGGTGACTGAATCCAGCCAATTGGTTAAGGGAATTCAAGATAACCTAGCAAAAATCCAACGCAATCTGGATATTATCCAAGACCAAAAGACCAATCTTCAAGAATTGGTAACGGATTTCCAATACAAGACCAAACTATTTAGTCAACAAGCAACAGCCTCTCTAAAAGAAATTCAAGACATCTGGCAACCAAGTAAAAACGATTGAGAAAACTCAATCGTTTTTTTCTTATTCTGAAGGTACCGTAGGTGTCACACTGCTCGACTCTGTAGCTGCAGGAGCAACTGGTGTCACTGGTGCAACAGAACTTTGAGGCGTCACCACTCCCGTATCCTGGGTCGATGGTACAACTGGTAATTGATTAAACTCTTGGTAAACAGGTGCTTCCTCAGATGATGCCGCTGGCGTATCATTTTGAGAAGAAGTATTCTTCAACTCTTCATCTCCATCTAATAGGTAAGCATTGGTTTTCAATGTTTTAATTTCTTTCAGACCCAAAGCTTTGCGGATGATATTTTGAATTTTCAAGAGATGTTTTGAAGTGACAATCTGATAACTTCCGCCATCTGCTAAGGTGGCATCTTCTCCTTTCAGCTGGTACTGATGAATCGTTGAAAGGGCATCTTTATATCCTAACAATTGAAGAAGACTGTTGCTATCAAGTGAAATGTTGGTTTGCATATTGTCACTAACAGACTCAATGATTCCTTTGTAGTGACTCAAACTATTGAGGCTTAAAACTTTCTCAACAATCTTTTTGATCACTTCACGTTGGCGTTTTTGACGTCCATAGTCTCCTTCTGGGTCTTGGTAGCGCATCCGTGAATAAACGAGAGCTTGGTCCCCATTAATCTCCTGACGTCCTGGTGCGATCTTAGCCGTATATTCTGGCTCATTTTCCTCGATCGAGATATCGAAGTCAAATGGATTGTTGACCGTGATACCACCAACCTTATCCACTAATTGAACCAGTCCCTTCATATTGATCATGACATAGCGGTCAATATGGATATTCAAAAGATCTTGAATGGTCTTAATGGCTAACTTGGCACCGCCTTGAGCATAAGCCGAATTCAATTTTGCTTGGACCGTTTCGCCATCTGAAGTAATATTGGTTAGGATATCTCTTTCCAAACTCGTCATGGTTGTTTCTTTTGTTTGAGGATTAACAGTCACCAAAATCATGGTATCACTATTTCCGGCCCAAGGATCTTCCCGAGAACCGCTACCTGTATCAACCCCCATCAAAAGGATGGTCATCGGCTTGTTTTCTGCAATGACATTGGTCTCATTTCCAAAGCCCTTATAAGTCTTACTGAGGGTCCCAGTCGTTTGGTTTAGGATGGTAAGGCCATAAGCCCCAATCCCAATCACTGTTACCGTCAATAAGCTCAAAAACATTAAAATAATTTTTTTAACCATATAGAATCTCTCTCTAATCTATCAGTTTCCCCATAAGGTAAACATCTAAGAATTCTCCTTCAGCTGAACAAGCTCCACGAGCTTGGCAACCTTCGATCTCAAAACCTAACTTTTTATACAGGTGAACCGCCCGTTCATTGCGCACTTGGACATTCAAGACTAGTTTCCTAAGAACACCGGTCGAGTGCGCCCACTCGATCCCTTCTTCCAACAGGATCTGTCCAAGCCCTTGATTCCAATAAGCTTTTTGAACCACAATAAAGACATCACCAATATGCCGAATGGACCGTTGAGAAGCTGCAGTGATATTTAACAAAGCTGCCAGTTCCTGATCTAGAAATAGCAAGAGGCAAATCCGGTTTTCCGCCATCTCTTGCACCATCAGAAATTGCTCCATGTCTGCTGGAGACATGCCTATCCCAGCTTCATCTAGCGTCATGTAATCTGACTCTTTCCCAACTTGATTTAAGAAATCAACGACAAGAGCCGCGTCTGCACTGTCAGCTTGCCGAATTTCTACTGTCACTTCCTTTTCCTTAGTCATCGTTTTTTTCCACCTGCTTAAAGGATGCTAGTAAATCTTCTGCACGCGCTCCATGAGCTTCAAAAGCCAACTCTCGCCCATCTTCCAATTTTCGGATAAAAATTTTTAGATAAGCATCCGAGAGACTCGGCTCAATCAGCTCTCCCCATTCAATAATGGTAGCACCATCTCCAAATAGGAAATCATCTAAATCAATAGAATCTGGATCATTCCCAATCCGGTAAACATCCAAATGGTATAAAGGCAAGCGGCCTTCGTATTCACGAACAATGGTATAGGTCGGGCTTTTAATCATCTGATCAATCTCTAACCCCTTTGCAATTCCTTTGGTAAAGGTCGTTTTTCCTGCCCCTAGATCACCTGATAAGATGATCACGTCTTGCTTTTCTAAGAGTTTTCCTAGCTGTTTTCCTAGAGCGATCAGCTCCGTTTCATTGTGACTAATCATTTCTCTATTATACCAAACTTTTTAAAAATCTGCTCTTTCTTTTAGAAATTGTTCGACTCCGGTTTGTTTTTGAGAAAAAGGAATCAAAGAAAACAGGAAACTCTCCCATTCATTCCCTCGATCCATCCAAAAAGGAATGGGAGACAACTCCCATTCCTTTTTGGCACTTTCCTGATGCTTAATTCAAGGCCATGCTAACGTAGTTTAAAATAAATAGAACATCTAAAATCCAAATCATGCTGTGCACTTCTTTGGCTTGTCCTTTAACCACTTTCACCAAGCTATAGGTGATAAATCCAGCAGCGATCCCTTGTGTAATCGAGTAGCTGAATCCCATAAAGATAGAGGTGAAGAAGGCAGGAACTGCTTCTGACATATCTTCCCAATGGATATTTTTCAAGCCACTCAACATCATGATCCCAACAACAATCAAAATTGGAGCTGTAGCAGCGGTCGGTACAATCGCCAACAACGGACTAAAGAGACTTGAAATAGCAAAACAGATTGCCACAACCAAGGCTGTCAGACCAGTGCGTCCACCAGCTCCAATACCAGCTGCAGATTCAACATACGTCGTTACGTTTGAAGTTCCTGCAATAGCTCCGACTGAAGTCGCTACAAGGTCTGAATAGAGGGCCTTATCTAATTTCGCTGATTGATGGTTTTCCCCATTTGTCGCAACAATCCCAACTTTTTCACCCGTACCGATCAAAGTTCCGATTGTATCAAAAATATCAGTCAAGGAGAAGGCTAAGATGGCCATTAAGGTCTCAGGCAAACGAGACGTATTGGAAATCAACGAACCCAATCCTTTTGATCCCAATGCTTGACCAAAGATCTTGCCTAAATCATTAAAGGCAGCTCCTAGATGATTACTTGCAAAGTCGATTTTAGTGATATCAACCACATGGATGAGAATTCCAAGCACAGTCGTTGCTAAGATAGAAAGGATAATCCCTCCCTTAATCCCTTTGACAACAAAGAAAATAGTAATCGCAAGACCAACAAGAGCCAAGAGGACAGCTGGATTGTTAAAATCAACCAAACCAGGAACAGCAGATGCATTGGCTGAAATCGTTGCATTCGCCTTATCTGCTCCTTCTCCGACCACTGTATAGGTATGAGGGTCAATCGTAAATTTCAAAAATCCTGCATTCTTAATCCCAACATAGGCCAAGAAAATCCCAATCCCCGCTGAAATAGCAGAGCGTAGGGCTGTCGGAATCGATTCGATGATCATCTTCCGAACATTTGTCAATGTGATTATCAATGAAATCACACCACAAATGAAGACCATTCCCAAAGCTTCCTGCCATGAGTAGCCCATACCAAATACAACGGTAAAGGTAAAGAAGGCATTCAAGCCCATTCCTGGTGCTTGTGCATACGGTAAATTGGCATAAAAAGCCATCATCAAGGTTCCGACAACAGATCCAATAATCGTTGCAAGAAAGACCCCTTGAGCTGGCATACCTGTTTGTGACAACATTTGCGGATTTACGAAGAGGATATAACTCATCGCAAAAAAGGTTGTCAGACCAGCAAGAACCTCTGTCCGAACAGTGGTTCCATGTTCTGAAAGTTTAAAAAACTTATCCATTTCAGAATAAACTCCTTTTTCATCATTCTCGCTCCCAATCAATTTGCGAACGTTATATCTATTCTACCAAAAGATCTTTCGCCTTTCAAGAAATCCCGCTTCTCTTCTCGATTTTTGAGCGCTTTTCCGATTTTTCTGATATAATGGTCTCATTCTTCTCGAAAGGAACTGAAATATGCATAAAAAGATGATCGCTCTCGATCTAGACGGAACCCTCTTAAATTCCGAAAGTAAATTGAGCGACTTTACTATTGATACCATTAAAAAAATTAGCGCTCTTGGCCATAAAATCATTATTACAACAGGACGTCCCTACCGTATGGCCCATACCTATTACAAACAACTAGAGCTTGATACTCCGATGATCAATTTCAATGGCTCCCTCACCCATCTGCCTGAGAAAAAATGGGCAGATGAACAATGTTTAACCTTAGATAAAAAATACCTCCTAGATATGGTCGCCAACCGAGATACCATCCAAGCAGACTTTATCGCTGGCGAATACCGCAATAAATTCTTTATTACCGATCCAAATGAGCAAGTCGCAGACCCTAAATTATTCGGTATTGAATCTTTCCAACCAGAAAATCAATTCAACCCAGAACGGGTAACAAGTGACCCAAACTGTATCCTTTTTCAAACGAAAGCGGAAGACAAATATGCTCTGGCAGATGAAATGAATCGGCATTATGACTACAATCTGTCTATTAATACTTGGGGTGGTCCCTTAAATATTCTGGAATGCAATCCCAAAAATGTGACCAAAGCATCCGCTCTGACCTACCTTCTAGGTAAACTCAATATGGATCAGAAAGATTTGATTGCTTTTGGAGATGAGCACAATGATACTGAGATGCTAGCTCTAGCTGGTCATGGATACGCTATGAAAAATGCCAGCGCCGTCCTTCTCCCCTATGCAGACTCCATCACTGATTTCACGAATAATGAAGATGGTGTCGCGCGCCAACTCATTCAATTATTCTTATAATAGGAACAGACATGAGCTATCCCTCATGTCTTTTTGTCCCCTAAATCCTTAATCGGTTAATCAATACCCCCCTTTTTTTCCATTTTTTTATTGTTCAACAGATAAGTTTGTGATATTATTAACATAGTTATTAAAGAAGCGCTTTCAAAAAAACTAAATCGCTTCTCGTTCACTTAAGGAGGAACAAAATGAAAGCTGTTGTTGTTAATCCAGAAGGTACTGGTGTTGAAATCGTTGCAAACAAGGATATGCGTCCATTGGAAACAGGTGAAGCACTTGTTCAAATTGAGTACTGTGGTGTCTGCCACACGGACTTGCACGTTGCTCACGGAGACTTCGGTAAAGTCCCAGGCCGTGTTCTTGGACATGAAGGAATCGGAATTGTTAAAGAACTTGCTCCAGATGTGACAAGCTTAAAAGTTGGTGACCGCGTTAGTGTTGCTTGGTTCTTCGAAGGATGTGGAACTTGTGAATACTGTACAACTGGTCGTGAAACTCTTTGCCGTACTGTAAAAAATGCTGGTTACTCTGTTGATGGAGGAATGGCTGAACAATGTATCGTTACTGCAGATTACGCAGTGAAAGTACCAGAAGGATTAGATCCAGCACAAGCTTCTTCTATTACATGTGCCGGGGTTACAACTTACAAAGCCATTAAAGAAGGCAAAGCTGAACCAGGACAATGGGTTGTCATCTACGGAGCTGGAGGACTAGGAAACTTGGCTGTTCAATATGCCAAAAAAGTCTTCAACGCTCATGTCATCGCTGTCGATATCAACAATGATAAACTAGAATTGGCAAAAGAAGTTGGTGCAGACTTTGTCATCAACGGTCGCGAAGTTGAAGATGTCCCAGGATTGATCAAAGAAAAAACAAATGGTGGAGCTCACTCTGCTGTCGTAACAGCTGTTTCTAAAGTAGCTTTCAACCAAGCAGTAGATTCTGTTCGTGCAGGTGGCCGCGTGGTCGCAGTTGGTCTTCCTTCTGAAATGATGGACCTCAGCATTGTGAAAACTGTATTAGATGGTATCCAAGTCATTGGTTCTCTTGTAGGAACTCGTAAAGACTTGGAAGAAGCTTTCCAATTTGGTGCAGAAGGCTTGGTAGTCCCTGTCGTTCAAAAACGTCCAGTAGAAGATGCTGTCAAAGTCTTTGACGAAATGGAAGCCGGAACCATTCAAGGACGTATGGTACTTGACTTTACAAACTAAACAACTGAACCTACAGGACTAGCCCAACTGGGCTAGTCTTTTTGAGTGCTCTCAATCACTCTATTTTACAATTTATTATATATTTATTTTTATTTTCGAGAATATCGTTTGATTGTCGGAATCTTTTCATTAAGAACAAAATCCTATGAAACCTACATATCATTTCTTTCTTCTGCCATCATCAACTAATAAACAAGAGCCATTCAAGAGCATTCAATTTTTATTCAACGATAATTTAATATAATAAATTAATGCTTTTATATCGAGTTTTTGATAGAAAAATTGACTTAAGTGTGAAAACGATTTATAATAAAGTAGCTTAAAGTTTTCTTAAACTGAAAGTCAAACAAATTTTATAAGGAGGAATGTCAATAATGAGTATTGGTATCATTATTGCTAGCCACGGTGAATTTGCAGCTGGAATCCACCAATCCGGCTCGATGATCTTTGGGGATCAAGAGAAAGTTCAAGTGGTTACGTTCATGCCAAGTGAAGGCCCGGATGATCTCTATGCTAAATTTAATGCAGCTGTTGCCGCATTTGATGCAGAAGATGAAGTCTTGGTTTTGGCTGACCTTTGGAGTGGTTCTCCATTTAACCAAGCAAGTCGCGTCATGGGAGAAAATCCAGATCGTAAATTTGCGATCATCACAGGATTGAACCTTCCGATGTTGATTCAAGCTTATACAGAACGTTTGATGGATGCAAATGCCAGCGTTGATCAAGTCGCTGCAAACATCATCAAGGAAGCAAAAGACGGTGTCAAAGCCCTTCCAGAAGAATTGAATCCTGTTGAAGAAGCTAGTACAGCCGCTGCTGCTCCTGTAGCCCAAGCTGCTATTCCAGAAGGAACGGTTATCGGAGATGGAAAACTCAAGATTAACCTTGCCCGCTTAGATACACGTCTTCTTCATGGACAAGTCGCAACTGCTTGGACACCTGATTCAAAAGCCGATCGGATCATTGTTGCTTCAGATTCTGTTGCCAAAGATGAACTCCGTAAGGAATTGATCAAACAAGCGGCACCAAATGGTGTGAAAGCAAACGTTGTCCCAATTCAAAAATTGATCGACGTTGCAAAAGATCCACGTTTTGGAAATACCCATGCTTTGATCTTATTTGAAACACCTCAAGATGCTCTTCGCGCCATCGAAGGTGGTGTTCCGATTAAAACCTTGAACGTTGGTTCAATGGCCCACTCAACTGGTAAAACCATGGTGAACAATGTGTTGTCAATGGATAAAGATGACGTGGCTACATTTGAAAAAATGCGTGATCTTGGAGTTGAATTTGACGTCCGTAAAGTACCAAATGACTCTAAGAAAGATTTGTTTGACTTAATTAACAAAGCTAACGTTCAATAATCGATTACTTACGAAAGGATTTTAAACATGTCTATTATTTCTATGGTATTAGTGGTCGTTGTTGCCTTCTTAGCAGGTCTTGAAGGTATCCTTGACCAATTCCAATTCCACCAACCCCTTGTTGCTTGTACCTTAATCGGTTTGGTAACAGGTAATTTGACTGCTGGCATTATGCTTGGTGGTTCCCTTCAATTTATTGCACTTGGCTGGGCAAACATTGGTGCCGCAGTTGCACCCGATGCTGCCCTTGCATCTGTCGCTGCTGCCATCATCATGGTACTTGGGGGAGACTTCAGTACAAAAGGAATCGTTGTCGCTCAAAGTGTCGCTATTCCACTTGCAGTTGCTGGTCTTTTCTTGACCATGATCGTCCGTACCCTTTCCGTTGGTTTGGTTCACACTGCCGACGCTGCTGCTAGAAAAGGGGATATCAAAGGTGTAGAACGCGCTCACTTTGTGGCCCTTCTTCTTCAAGGTCTTCGTATCGCCATTCCTGCAGCCCTCTTGTTGATGATTCCTGCTGAAACTGTCAAAACTGCTCTTGAACAAATGCCAAAATGGCTCTCTGATGGAATGCAAATCGGTGGTGGTATGGTTGTAGCCGTTGGTTATGCCATGGTTATCAACATGATGGCGAGCCGTGAAGTATGGCCATTCTTTGCCATCGGTTTTGCTCTTGCAGCCGTTAGCCAATTAACTTTGATCGCTCTTGGAGCAATCGGTGTTGCCCTTGCCTTGATCTACCTTACTCTTTCTAAGAAAGGTGGCAATGGAGGTGGCGGTGCCGCTACTTCTAACGATCCAATTGGCGACATTCTCGAAGACTATTAAGAAAGGTGTGACACTATCATGACTGAAAAATTACAATTATCTAAATCAGATCGTCAAAAAGTTTGGTGGCGTTCAACCTTCTTGCAAGGTTCTTGGAACTATGAACGGATGCAAAACTTGGGTTGGGCTTACTCATTGATCCCAGCTATCAAAAAACTCTACACGAAGAAAGAAGACCAAGCGGCTGCTCTTGAACGTCACATGGAATTCTTCAACACTCACCCATACGTTGCCGCTCCTATCATCGGGGTAACACTTGCTCTTGAAGAAGAAAGAGCAAACGGTGCTGCGATTGACGATGCTGCCATCCAAGGGGTTAAAATTGGTATGATGGGTCCTTTGGCGGGTATCGGAGATCCAGTATTCTGGTTTACAGTACGTCCAATTCTTGGGGCTCTTGGTGCATCACTTGCTGCGTCTGGTAACATCCTTGGCCCACTCATCTTCTTTATCGCATGGAATGCGATTCGTATGGCCTTCTTGTGGTACACGCAAGAACTTGGCTACAAAGCAGGTTCTGAAATTACCAAAGATATGTCTGGTGGGATCTTGCAAGACATCACTAAAGGGGCTTCTATCCTTGGGATGTTCATCCTCGCTGTCTTGGTAGAACGTTGGGTATCTATTAAATTCGTCTTCAATGTTTCTTCTGTCAAATTAGACGACAAAGCTTATATCCACTGGGATAAACTTCCTGAAGGATACAAGGGTATCCAAGAAGCCTTCGCTCAAGTTGGTTCAGGTCTATCTCAAACACCTGAAAAAGTTACAACTTTCCAACAAAACTTGGATTCATTGATTCCTGGTTTGATGGGATTGCTTCTTACTTTCGCTTGTATGTGGTTGCTTAAGAAGAAAGTATCTCCAATCACTATCATCATCGCCCTCTTTGTAATCGGTGTCTTGGCACACGTTGCTGGCTTGATGTAAGCAAAGATCAACAAAAAAGAAGGTTTCGACCTTCTTTTTATTATGATATAATGGAATGAATAGCAATACAGGAGGATCTCATGGCTCAATCATTGAATAAAACCGTTGAATTCCATACTACAGGGGTTTCTTACCTTGGAGTGGGGGGAAAGGTTGGAAAAATCCTAGTCGGGAATGCCGCTTTTGAATTTTATGCGGATGCTAATGTTGAAGACTACATCCAAATTCCCTGGCAAGAAATCGATCAAATCGGAGCCAATGTATCCGGACGTAAAATTAGCCGCCATTTTGAAATCTATACCAGAGAATCAAAATTTCTCTTTGCTTCAAAAGACTCTGGAAAAATTTTAAAGATTGCTCGGGAACATCTAGGAAATGATAAAATTGTCAAACTTCCTACGTTGATCCAAATCATCACGGCTAAAATTAAAAATCTATTTGCAAAATAGGATCTTTTCTTGTATAATAGACGCAAACGGATAAGTAAGTTAAGAGGTTCTTTCAGAAAGTCTGCGGTTGCTGCGAGCAGATAGAAATCTTAATTGAAATTCTACCGTTTCTTTAAAATACAATATCGAATCAAGTGCACACCTGTGAAGTTGGATGGAACCGTGGCTCTGCCACTCCAACACTCTAACAGGTGTGTTTTTTGTTAAAGGAGAAGCTATGTTAGATATTAAACGGATTCGTACAGACTTTGATGCGGTTGCTAAAAAATTGGCAACACGTGGCGTAGATGCAGCTATTTTGAATGAAATGAAAGAAATCGATGCTAAACGTCGAGATATCTTAGTCAAAGTAGAAAATCTCAAAGCAGAGCGTAACACTGTATCTGCTGAAATCGCACAAGCTAAACGCAACAAGGAAAATGCAGATGATAAGATTGCTGCCATGCAAACCCTCTCTGCAGAGGTCAAAGCATTGGATACAGAATTAGCTGAAATCGATGCAAAATTAACTGAATTCACTACTACCCTTCCAAACATCCCTGCTGATAGTGTCCCTGTTGGAGCGGATGAGGATGACAACGTTGAGGTTCGCCGTTGGGGAACACCGCGCGAATTTGGCTTTGAACCAAAAGCTCACTGGGATTTAGGTGAAGACCTTGATATCCTTGACTGGGAACGCGGAGCTAAAGTCACTGGTGCTCGTTTCCTCTTCTACAAAGGACTTGGAGCTCGCTTAGAACGCGCTATCTACAACTTTATGTTGGACGAACATGGCAAAGAAGGCTACACTGAAGTCATCCCTCCTTACATGGTCAACCATGATTCTATGTTTGGTACTGGTCAGTATCCAAAATTCAAGGAAGATACTTTTGAACTTAGCGATACCAATTATGTCCTCATTCCAACAGCCGAAGTTCCTTTGACAAACTACTACCGCGATGAAATTCTTGATGGGAAAGATCTTCCAATCTACTTCACCGCTATGAGTCCATCTTTCCGTTCAGAAGCTGGTTCAGCTGGTCGTGATACTCGTGGATTGATCCGTTTGCACCAATTCCATAAGGTTGAAATGGTGAAATTTGCTAAACCAGAAGAATCATATGATGAATTGGAAAAAATGGTTGTCAATGCTGAAAATATCCTTCAAAAACTGAACCTTCCATACCGTGTAGTAGCTCTCTCAACAGGAGACATGGGCTTCTCAGCTGCCAAGACTTATGACTTGGAAGTATGGATTCCAGCGCAAAATACCTACCGTGAAATCTCAAGCTGTTCCAATACAGAAGATTTCCAAGCTCGCCGTGCGCAAATCCGCTACCGTGATGAAGCAGATGGCAAGGTAAAACTCCTTCACACTTTGAACGGTTCTGGATTGGCTGTTGGACGTACCGTCGCTGCTATTCTTGAAAACTACCAAAACGAAGACGGTTCTGTGACCATTCCAGAAGTCCTTCGCCCATACATGGGTGGCGCAGAAGTCATCGCACCAAAATAAAGTTTAAAAAAACTGAGTCTTGCAAATTGCAAGCTCAGTTTTTTAATATTTACGAAAACGTTGGTAGCGTTGCTCCAGAAGCTCTTCGAGAGGTAAAGCTTGTAAAACCTTTAACTCTTCCTGTAATTCCTTCTTCACTTGAGCCAGTAGTTCTCCATTTGAAAATCCATGCTCGGGAATCACCTTATCGACAATTTCCATATTTAACAATTCGTGAGAAGTAATCTTCATCAACTCTGCTGCTTCCATGGCACGACTTCCATCTTTCCAAAGAATAGAGGCAAAACCTTCTGGACTCAAGACCGCATAGATGGAGTTCTCAAGCATCCAGACCTTATCTGCCACAGCAAGAGCCAAGGCACCACCAGAGCCACCTTCTCCGATGATAATCGCGATAATCGGAACTTTTAAATCACTCATTTCCATGAGGTTACGGGCAATGGCTTCCCCTTGTCCTCGTTCTTCAGCACCAACACCAGGATAAGCACCCGCTGTATTGATAAAGGTCACAACTGGACGGCCAAATTTCTCTGCTTGCTTCATGAGGCGCAAAGCTTTTCGATAGCCTTCTGGATGGGGTTGCCCAAAATTACGTTTTAGATTATCCTGAAGATTTTTTCCTTTTTGGATTCCAACGACTGTAACCGTTTGATCGCCTAAGCGTCCAATCCCACCAATCACCGCACCATCATCACGGAAGTTTCGATCTCCATGTAATTCGATAAAATCATCAAAAATTCCTTGAGCAAAATCAAGCGCAGTCAATCTTCCTTGGTCACGTGCCTCTTTAATAATCTGTGTTATTTTACTCATGTTTACCTCCATGAAGGGCCAATAATTGTCCAACTGTTGCTCGGATTTGGCTTCTCTCCACGATCAAGTCTACAAATCCATGTTCTTGTAGAAATTCTGCTTTTTGGAAATCATCTGGCAATTGTTCACGCACAGTTGATTCGATCACGCGCCGACCGGCAAAACCAACCAAGGCCTGACTCTCTGCCATGATAATATCACCTTCCATAGCAAATGAGGCTGTCACCCCACCAGTTGTCGGATCTGTCAATACCGTCAAATAGAACAATTTTTCTTTAGAATGACGTTGAACAGCCGCAGAAATTTTTGCCATTTGCATCAAACTCACGATTCCTTCTTGCATCCGAGCACCACCGGAAGCGGTAAAGAGAACAACTGGCAATTTTTCTTTTGTCGCAAATTCAAATAAACGAGTAATTTTTTCGCCTACTACAGAACCCATTGAAGCCATGATAAAGTTGGAATCCATGATCCCAAGCGCAACTTTTTGCCCTTTAATCAAGGCAGTTCCAGTCAGGACAGCTTCATCCAGTCCTGTCATTTCCCGAACTGCTGCTAATTTCTTCTTATAATTTGGGAAATTCAAAGGGTCAGTCGTTTCGATTCCTGTAAACATTTCTTCAAAGCTAGCTGGATCCACTGTCAGCGCCAAGCGTTCTTTAGCAGAAATACGGAAGGTATAGCCACAATTCGGGCATACTCGTTCACTACCTAAATCCTTTTGGTAAATGGTATGTTTACAACCTGGGCATTGTGAAAATAGTTCATCAGGAACTTCAGGTTTTGGCTGAGGCTCCTTCCAGGCTGACCTATTCGGATTGATCCGAATATATTTATCTTTTTTAGAAAATAATGCCATTACTTACTCCTTATAATATGCTACAGCATCTGTAGCATTACTATAAAAGCCTGCAACTGTGAGGATGATGTTCATACTTCCCTCACAAGTCCAGGCTTTTTCATCATTCCTTATTATAATTTGGAAGGAATTGTTCCATCAAAAATGCAGTGTCATAATCACCAGCGATCACATGTGAATCTGAAATCAAATCCAACTGGAAACTGCTATTGGTTGTGACACCATCGATTTCCAACTCATAAAGAGCACGCTGCATTTTCATCAGTGCATCAAAGCGATTTTCCCCATGGACAATGATCTTGGCAATCATACTATCATAGTATGGTGGAATCGTATAACCAGGATACACAGCAGAATCCACACGCAAGCCAACCCCACCACTTGGAAGATAGAGATTAGTGATCTTACCTGGGCTTGGTGCAAAGTTAAAGGAAGGATTTTCCGCATTGATCCGGCACTCAATCGCATGGCCTTTAATGACAATATCCTCTTGAGTAACGGATAATTCTTGGCCAGCTGCGATTTTAATCTGTTCCTTAACAATATCCACTCCCGTTACAAATTCCGTGACAGGATGCTCTACTTGCACACGGGTATTCATTTCCATAAAGTAGAACTCACCCTTGCCTTCATCATACAAGAATTCAATCGTTCCAGCATTCTCGTACCCAACTGATTCAGCTGCACGAACAGCTGCAGAACCAATCCGATCACGAAGAGTTTTTCCAATAGCAATCGAAGGGGATTCTTCTAGAACTTTTTGGTTATTTCGTTGAAGAGAACAATCGCGTTCACCTAAGTGAATGACATGTCCATGCTGATCCGCTAAAATCTGTACTTCAATGTGGCGTGCCGGATAAATCACCCGCTCCATATACATGGCCCCATTCCCAAAAGCAGCTTGAGCTTCTGAGGAAGCAGATTCAAAAGCAGCAACCAAATCTTCTGGTTTTTCAACCTTCCGAATTCCTTTACCACCACCTCCTGCAGATGCTTTCAACATCACAGGGTAACCAATACGTTCTGCAATCTCGAGGGCTTCTTCAGCAGTATAGACTTCACCATCTGATCCAGGAATAACAGGTACTCCTGCTTTGATCATCTGTTTACGAGCATTAATCTTATCCCCCATCAAATCCATGACTTTAGCAGAAGGACCAATAAATTTAATGCCCACTTCCTCACACATGGTCGCAAATTTTGAGTTTTCACTTAAAAATCCAAAACCAGGATGGATAGCTTCTGCTCCTGTTAGAACAGCTGCAGACAAGACAGCACTCATATTCAAATAAGATTCTGTTGATTTAGCAGGGCCAATACAGACTGCTTCATCCGCTAGTAAGGTATGCAAGGCTTCTTTATCAGCAGTAGAATACACCGCAACCGTCTCGATGCCAAGTTCACGAGCCGCACGAATAATGCGCACTGCAATCTCACCACGATTGGCGATTAAGATCTTACGAAACATAGATAGGCCTTTCTTAATTTCCAATTGCAAACGTAAGCGTTCCTGAAGCTGCAAGCTTACCGTCTACTTCTGCTTTCGCTTCAACAACAGCAATTGTTCCACGACGTTTGACAAAAGTAGCTGTCATCACCAGTTGATCTCCTGGAACGACTTGTTTTTTAAACTTCACCTTGTCCATCCCTGCATAAAAGACTAATTTTCCTTTATTTTCAGGTTTTGACAACTCTAGTACACCTGCTGTTTGTGCCAAAGCTTCCATGATGAGAACACCTGGCATAACAGGATATTGTGGAAAATGTCCATTAAAAAATGGTTCATTAATTGTCACGTTTTTAATGGCAACAATCGTATCTTCGCTTGTTTCTAAAACGCGATCCACCAAAAGCATTGGGTAACGATGCGGCAAAGCCTCACGAATAGCATTAATATCAATTGTCATTTGATTCGAACCAATCCTTTTCCAAATTCAACCATTTCTTCATTCGTTACTAAAATTTCAGTGACTACCCCATCTTTTGGTGCTGGGACTTCATTCATCACTTTCATGGCTTCGATAATCAAGAGTGTTTGACCCTTAGTGACCTTATCTCCTACAGATACAAAGGCTGGTTTATCCGGAGCTGGCGACAAGTAAGCCACCCCAACCAATGGACTTTCAACCACATCACCTTCTGCAGCCTGAGCTGGAGCAGCAACTGGTTCAGCCGCTACAGCTGGAGTTGCTGGTGCTTCAACAACAGGGGCTACTACAGGAGTTTGAGGGGCTGTTACCACTTCAAGTGCAGGAGCAACCGGTGTAGCCGCAACTGAACTCGTTTGGTTTTTACTCAAATTCAATTCTTCGCCATTATTTTTATATGAGAATTCACGCAAAGTTGACGCATCAAATTGAGCCAACAAATCTTTGATTTCAGAAATATTCATGAATTAACCCTCCCAACGTTTAAAGGCCAGAACAGCATTGTGTCCTCCAAAACCAAAGGTATTTGAGATAGCGTACTGAATATCCGCTTCTTGACCTTCACCATAAACAACGTTTGCTTCGATATAGTCAGACAATTCTTTAGTACCAGCAGTTTTTGGTACAAAGCTGTGACGAATCGCTTCGATGGTAGCAATTGCTTCAACCGCACCAGCAGCACCAAGCAAGTGTCCTGTAAATGATTTAGTAGATGATACAGGAACTTCTTTACCAAGTACAGAAACAATAGCTCCGCTTTCACCTTTCTCATTGGCAGGTGTAGATGTACCATGTGCATTGACATAATCGACATCTTCAGGCTTGATACCCGCTTCATTGATCGCTAATTTAATCGCTTTGGCCGCACCTGAACCATCTGGTGTCGGTGTTGTCATATGGTAAGCATCACAGTTTGAACCATAACCAACAATTTCAGCTAAAATATTAGCACCACGTTTTTGAGCATGTTCCAAGCTTTCGATGACAAGAACCCCTGCACCTTCACCCATCACAAAACCATTGCGGTCTTTGTCAAATGGGATAGATGAACGTTCTGGATCTTCCGTTGTTGAAAGGGCCGTAAGGGCATTGAAACCACCGATACCAATCTTAGTAATTGAAGCTTCAGCACCACCTGCCAAAACAACATCATGCATACCAAATTTAATCTCACGGAAAGCTTCACCAATGGCATCATTAGCAGAAGCACAAGCTGTTGTCACAGATTTACATACCCCTTGAGCCCCAATCTTAAGTGCGATGTTTCCAGCACCCATGTTTGAAAGAGCTTTTGGAATAAACATTGGTTGGATTCTCTTCATCCCACGTTCATGCATCCGGATAATTTGATCTTCCAATTCTTGCAAACCACCGATACCAGATGATACAATCACACCTACACGATCGCGATCTTCTTCTTCCATGTTCAAGCCTGAATTTTCAATAGCTTCCATCGCAGCATAGATTGCATACAATGAGTAAGTATCCATACGATTTTGATCTTTTTTCACGAAATATTTATCGAATGGGAAATCTTGAATTTCACCAGCATTAAAGACTGGAATTTCAGAAGCATCAAATTTTGTAATGGGCTTGATTCCAATTTTTCCTTCATGAAGGCTATTCCAGAACTCCTCTGGTGTATTTCCGATTGGTGAGGTTACACCGTAACCTGTAACAACAACACGATTTGTAGACATATATATTCTCCTTTTGTCGGATGGATATTTAAGTAAGTGATTTTCGATCAGTAAGCATTCATTATTGCATAGTCATGCCGCCATCAATGGCAATTGTTTGACCAGTTAAATATTCTTGACCTGCCAAGAAAGCCGCAACTTCTGCCACTTCTTCAGCTTGACCAATTCGTTTCATTGGCACTTGAGCTAGCATGGCATCTTTTATTTTCTCTGGAATAGCGTCAGTCATATCTGATTCAATGAAACCGGGAGCGATAGCATTGACACGGACACCACGGGCCGCAACTTCACGCGCTACTGATTTGGTGAAACCAATCAAACCAGCTTTTGAAGCCGCATAGTTAGCTTGACCGATATTCCCCATGAGACCTACAACAGATGACATATTGATGATGGCACCTTGACGCGCCTTAGACATTGGTTTCAAGACAGCTTGTGTCATATTGAAGGCACCAGTCAAGTTGATTTTCAAGACACGTTCAAAATCTTCTTCAGTCATCTTCAACATCAACTTGTCGTTTGTAATGCCAGCGTTATTGACCAAAACATCAACACTACCAAGCTTTTCAATAGCTTCAGCTACCATACGTTGAGCATCTTCGCCATTAGAAATATCCCCAGAAATACCAACAACAGTCACACCATAGTCAGCAAACTGTGCAAGCAAGTCCTCAGAAATTTCAGAACGTCCATTTAGGACAACATTGGCACCGAGACTCGCAAATTTATGAGCCACAGCCAATCCAATTCCGCGTGTTGAACCTGTTACAAAAACATTTTTATTCTTAAGTTCCATCTTTACCTCGTTTTAAGCATTCAGAAGTGCATATAGACTAGCCTGATCTTCGACGTTATGAGTTGGAAGAGTTTTATCAATTTTCTTCAAGAATCCTGACAAGACTTTTCCAGGTCCGATCTCGATGACTTCATCTACACCAAAGTCTTGAATCGTAGCAATTGAATCATAGAAACGAACCGGTTCTTTTACTTGACGGGCCAAAAGTGCTTTCACATCTTCTGACTTCATGATAGTCGCTTCTGTATTCCCAACTAAAGGAAGATCAAAATCATTAAATGATACTTTTTCTAGTTCAGCCGCCAATTTTTGACTAGCAGATTCCAGTAAGGCTGTGTGGAATGGACCTGACACATTCAAAGGGATCAAGCGTTTGGCACCTGCTTCCTGCAATAGTTCCACAGCATAGTCCACAGCCGCAACCTCACCACCAATCACAATTTGTGCTGGCGTATTGTAGTTAGCTGGTGTTACTACACCCTTTTCGGATGCTTGTTGACAAATCTCTTCGATCAAACTTGGATCTGTATTCATAACAGCAACCATTTTCCCACTTCCAGCAGGAGCTGCTGTTTCCATGAACTCACCACGTTTCGCAACCAAAGCTACTGCATCTTCAAACGAAAGAGCTCCAGCCGCAACCAGGGCAGAATATTCCCCCAAAGAGAGGCCGGCAACAATATCAGGAGTGATACCATTTTCTGCTAAGAGACGATAAATGGCTACTGACGTTGTCAAAATAGCTGGTTGAGTATAGCGTGTCTGATTCAGTTTTTCTTCGTTAGAATCAATCAATTCACGCAAATCATAACCTAGAATACGACTAGCCGTATCAAATGTCTCTTTAACAACGGGATAAGTCGCATACAAATCGCTCGCCATGCCCAATTTCTGAGCCCCTTGACCAGCAAATAAGAACGCACGTTTTGTCACTATCCTAATCCTTTCGACGTTTTTAGACGTTTACATCTGCCCAACGAGCAGCCTCTTTTTGAATTACCTTGGCTGCACCATAATAGATATCTTCTAGAATTTCAGCACAGGTTTCTTCCTTGCTCACAAGACCAGCAATTTGACCTGCCATTACAGATCCATTGTCAACATCTCCATCAACAACGGCATTGCGAAGAGCACCTGCCCCTAATTCTTCAATTTCTTCTTGAGTCTTCTTACCTGCCAAGAAATCTTTTTCAGCTTGGTTATAGGCAGAAGCCAATTTATTCTTGATCGCACGAACAGGGTGTCCAACAACTGATGCTGAAACTACCGTATCAATATCTTTCGCTTTCAAGATTTTATTCTTAAAGTTTTGGTGAGCATTAGATTCTTTAGCAACCACGAAACGAGTTCCCACCTGAACAGCTTCGGCACCTAACATAAAGACAGCTGCAGCACCGGCACCATCAGCGACACCTCCAGCACCAATTACTGGAATAGAAACAGCTTCAACCACTTGACGAACCAAGGTCATAGTCGTCAATTTACCAATGTGACCTCCAGCTTCCATTCCTTCTGCAATCACTGCATCGGCACCCAATTTTTCCATCCGTTTTGCAAGGGCAACAGATGGAACAACAGGAATGACAGTGATCCCTGCTTCATGGAAACGATCCATGTATTTCCCAGGATTTCCAGCACCAGTTGTAACAACCTTTACACCTTCTTCAATCACCAGGTCAACAATGTCATCCGCGAATGGGGACAAAAGCATGATATTTACACCAAAAGGTTTATCTGTAATAGACTTCACTTTATCAATGTTAGCCTTTACAACTTCTTTTGGAGCGTTCCCGCCACCAATGATTCCAAGACCACCGGCGTTTGATACTGCTCCAGCCAAGTCACCATCAGCGACCCATGCCATCCCACCTTGGAAGATTGGATATTTAATATTCAATAGTTCAGTAATTCGTGTTTGCATTATACCTACCTCTTTTTTCGCTTAAGTAATAGTTTGAGTTTAAAAGATTGTTTCTTTGAGCCTCAAACTATTACCTAAACAAGAGAGAATATCTTTCGATACTCTCATCTATCATTATTTTGTTTTTTCTTCTACGTAAGCGACAAGGTCACCAACTGTAGACAATCCTTCTTCAGTGTCGATTTGGATGTCAAAAGCATCTTCAATTTCAGAGATCACTTGGAACAAATCCAATGAATCTGCTTCTAAATCTTCGAATGTAGACTCAAGAGTTACTTCTGATGGTTCTTTACCAAGTTCTTCAACGATAATTTCTTGTACTTTTTCAAATACTGCCATGATAGGCCTCCTTAAAAAATAATATATAAATTTTTAAAATGTGTTTCCACATGTTTAACTAGATTGTAACAAGAAGTGTGCCCCATGTCAAACCTCCACCGAATCCTGTCAGAAGAATTTTTTGACTTCCATCCATCTTGATTCGATGATTCTCGACACACTCCGATAATAGAATGGGGATACTAGCAGCACTAGTGTTCCCATATTCCATCATATTTGCTGGGATTTTCTCTCTAGAGACACCCAGTTTTTTTGACATCTTATCTAACATTCGGTCATTCGCCTGGTGTAACAGAAAATAGTCAATCTCTTCTGCTTCCATAGAGGCGTCTGCTATAATTTTTTGAATACTTTTCGTGACATCACGAATGGCAAAATCAAAAACTGCCCGTCCGTCCATTGTCAGATATCTTCGATCAGAAACTTCCTCTGAATAAGGGGAAGACAGACCCAAATAGCAAGACTCAAGACTAGCACCTCGGCTACCATCCGTAAAAAGATTCTCAGCCAAAAACGAATTTTGATCGCTCGCTTCAAGCAAGACACCACCAGCTCCATCTCCAAAAAGGACTGAAGTGGAACGGTCTGACCAGTCTAATACTTTTGAAAGCGTCTCACTACCGATCACAATTCCTCGCCGATACATTCCTGAAGAAATGTATTTTTCAGCAGTGGCTAATGCAAATACAAATCCGCTACATGCTGCAGTCAGATCAAAGGCAAAAGCTCGAGAAGCTCCAATATTAGCTTGTACTCGGGCTGCAGTTGATGGCATTAAGCTGTCTGGAGTAATCGTAGCAACAACGATGAAATCAATTTCCTCAGCATCTAAGTTTGCTTTTGCTAATAATCTTTGTGCAACAATTGTTGCTAGATCACTTGTCGTCTCATCTTTTGAAATGTGACGCCGAAGGATACCTGTCCGACTACTGATCCATTCATCACTTGTATCCATGATCTCAGCCAAATCATCATTTGATACTACTTGGTCAGGTGCATAATGAGCAACTTGACTAATTTTAGCAAAGACCATTATTTAATTTCCTCCAAGAAACGATACAGATTTTGCAATCCTTTTTGCATCACTTTCTTCTCTTCGGGACTCATATCTCCAATAATCTGGTTGACCATCCGTTTATGGAATTGCTGATGAAGACGATAAAGTAGACGACCGTTCTTCGTTAAACTCAAGTGTACAACCCGGCGATCAACTTCCGATCTTCTTCTTTCGATATACCCTTTGCGCTCAAGATTATTCAAACTTGTCGTGACAGTCCCCAAAGTCACCATCAACTCCCGTGAAATATCACTCGGGGTTGCATTCGGTGTCGAACCAATCACATCGATCGTATGCATTTCTTTAATAGAAACATCTTTGAATCGACTTGCTCTTAGGCTCGACTCCTCAATAACCAAAACATTATTAAAGATGGATGTTAAATAGTCGTTAACTAATTGGTAATTCAAAACTCCACCTCCTAATTTTACTTTGATAGTCAAATTTTATCAAAAATGAAAATAATTTGCAAGCATTTTTTCACAAAACATAGAAAAATTACAAATTTATTTTCCTTTAAATTGTGGCCGACGTTTCTCAGAGTAGGCAATAACCCCTTCCTTGAAATCTTCTGTAAATGCTAGTTTCTTTTGCAAATCCAATTCAAGACCCGCATATTGGTCCCATTCTTTCAAGAATGCTTCCCAAACCATTTCTTTCATGGCAGCATAAGAATTTGAAGATCCTCTTCTTAATTTTTTTAGCAATTGCTCAACCGTTTTATCGAGTTTTTCAGATTCACAAACACGATAAGCTAGACCATAATCAAATGCCTTTTCAGCAGTCAAGGCTTCACCCGTCATTACTAAATGAGTAGCCCGAGACATGCCAATGGCTTTTCCTAACAAGAATAACCCACCCGCATCCGGTGCTAAACCAACCCCAACAAAGGCTTGGATAAATTTAGTACGATCACTAATAATACAAAAATCAACAGCTACTGCAATATTAGCAGCTGCTCCAGCAACCGCTCCATCTGCCACCATAATAACCGGTTTTGGCAATTGCTTGATTTTCTTTGAAATCGTATTAACTAATTCGGCAATTAAAACAAGAGACTCGATGTCATCCGCATCGACTGCGCGTTTCATTTCGCTCAAATCTCCACCAACTGAAAAGATTTTCCCTTCTGCTGATAGAATAATGAATTTTACTTCCTCATTTTTTTCTGCATCTTCCAGGGCAGCTAAAATTTCCTGACACATTGGAATGTTAAAACCATTGGATACTTCAGGACGATTTAAAGAGATTGTCGCGAGGTCATTTTCGACAGAATACAAAATTGTTTCAAACATCACAGACTCCTTTTGTTTAAATATAAAATATTTTGATATTAAAACTTTTGAATTATAACATATCATACCACAAAAAAGTAAAATAGTAAAATATATCTATAAGATGTAACAAAATTGTAAAATTTGAATAATTACAATTTATCCCCTCTACAGAATCAATTATTTTATGCCCTATCTGTAAATACATTGTATCAATAACTGAACTTTGGTATAATGTATTAATGAAACTATTAAGGAGAAAATATGAAAGTAACTAAATTCGGTGGAAGTTCTCTAGCATCAGCTTCTCAATTAAAAAAAGTACTTAATATCATTAAAGATGATCCAGAAAGAAGATTTGTAGTTGTATCAGCTCCAGGCAAACGCAACGCTGAAGATACAAAAGTAACAGATGCTCTGATCCGGTATTATAAAGAATTTACTTCAGATAAGGATGTCACACAAACACAACAGTGGATTATTGAACGTTATCGGGCCATTACAGAAGAATTGGGTCTCAAAGATTCCATTATTCAAGAAATTGCAGAAGATATCTATGATTTAACAAATTTACCTAAAAAAGGAAATCCATTCACATACGATGCATTCCTAGCAGCAGGCGAAAATAACAACGCTAAACTCATTGCTGCTTATTTCAATCAAAATGGATTAGAAGCAAGATATATCCATCCAAAAGAAGCAGGAATTACGGTCACTGCCGAACCTTCCAACGCTCGTATTTTACCATCTAGTTACGATAAAATTGAAGAACTAAAAGATTCAAGTGAAGTGATTGTCATTCCAGGATTCTTTGGTGTTACTCAAGATGGCGACATTTGTACATTTTCTCGTGGAGGATCTGATATTACAGGATCGATTATTGCAGCAGGTGTAAAAGCAGACTTATACGAAAACTTTACAGACGTAAATGGTATTTTTGCAGCACATCCAGGTATCATTAAACACCCACATTCTATTCCTGAATTAACCTACAAAGAAATGCGTGAATTAGCCTATGCTGGTTTTTCAGTCTTGCATGATGAAGCTCTCGTTCCAGCTTACAGAGGTAAAATTCCATTAGTCATTAAAAATACTAATAATCCAGACCACCCTGGAACCCGCATCGTTTTGGAACATTCAAATGATCATGTGACTGTTGTAGGGATTGCAGGTGATTCAGGATTCGTTAGTATTAACACTACAAAATACCTAATGAACCGAGAAGTCGGTTTCGGTCGAAAAGTCCTTCAAATTTTAGAAGATCTCAATATCAGTTGGGAACATATGCCAACAGGAATTGATGACTTGTCTATCATTTTGCGTTCACGTGAACTGACTCCGATCAAAGAACAAGAAATTCTGAAACAATTAACACAAAAACTCGAAGTTGACACAGCCGAAATTGAACATGATCTTTCCATCATTATGATCGTTGGGGAGAAAATGAAGAGTCAGGTAGGGGTTACCGCCACTGCAGCCAAAGCACTATCAGAAAATGAAGTAAATATTCAAATGATCTCGCAAGGTTCTAGTGAAGTTTCCATTATGTTCGTTGTAAGTAAAGATCAAGAAGAAAAAGCAATTAAAGCCTTATATCAAGCATTTTTCCCAAATAACTAAATAGAGAAAAGCTCCGTTAACTAAACGGAGCTTTAATTAACATTAAAATGAAAAGTAAAAAAAGAGAT
>NZ_JAPVZA010000017.1:0-57746 GCF_041432115.1 Streptococcus sp. 27098_8_12 | reverse complement strand
AAACCAGAGAGGTTTGATCTTGTATTTAGAAGTGTCGTTCGGATCCTGTGAATTAGAGGGGAAAAGCATTGGATTTTTCTACCTCTTTTACAGCTTTTGTGATATAATTATCATGTATTAAAAAAAGAAGGAGTCATATCTAATGGCAAAATTGACTGTTAAAGACGTTGACTTGAAAGGGAAAAAAGTTCTCGTTCGTGTTGACTTCAACGTTCCTGTAAAAGACGGCGTGATCACTAACGATAACCGTATCACTGCAGCTCTTCCAACTATCAAGTACATCCTTGAACAAGGTGGACGTGCAATCCTCTTCTCTCACCTTGGACGTGTAAAAGAAGAAGCAGATAAAGAAGGTAAATCACTTGCTCCTGTAGCTGCTGACTTGGCTGCTAAATTGGGTCAAGAAGTGAAATTTATCCCAGGTGTTACACGTGGTGCTGAATTGGAAGCAGCTGTTAACGCTCTTGAAGATGGACAAGTTCTCTTGGTTGAAAACACTCGTTTCGAAGATGTTGACGGCAAGAAAGAATCTAAAAACGATCCTGAACTTGGTAAATACTGGGCATCACTTGGAGATGGTATCTTCGTAAACGATGCATTCGGTACTGCTCACCGTGCACACGCATCTAACGTTGGTATCTCTGCAAACGTTGATAAAGCTGTTGCTGGATTCCTTCTTGAAAACGAAATTGCTTATATCAAAGAAGCAGTTGAAGCTCCAGAACGTCCATTCGTAGCTATCCTTGGTGGATCTAAAGTATCTGACAAGATCGGTGTTATCGAAAACTTGCTTGAAAAAGCTGATAAAGTCCTTATCGGTGGTGGGATGACTTACACATTCTACAAAGCACAAGGTATCGAAATCGGTAACTCACTTGTAGAAGAAGACAAATTGGATGTTGCGAAAGCTCTTCTTGAAAAATCAAACGGCAAATTGATCTTGCCAGTTGACTCAAAAGAAGCAAACGCATTTGCTGACTACACTGAAGTGAAAGACACTGAAGGTGAAGCAGTAGATCCAGGATTCCTTGGTCTTGATATCGGTCCTAAATCAATCGCTAAATTCGACCAAGAATTGACTGGTGCGAAAACAGTTGTATGGAACGGACCTATGGGTGTATTTGAAAACCCTGACTTCCAAGCTGGTACAATCGGTGTGATGGACGCTATCGTGAAACAACCAGGCGTTAAATCAATCATCGGTGGTGGTGACTCAGCTGCTGCTGCGATCAACCTTGGCCGTGCAGACAAATTCTCATGGATCTCTACTGGTGGTGGTGCTTCTATGGAACTCCTTGAAGGTAAAGAACTTCCAGGATTGGCTGCTCTTACAGACAAATAATCTAAATAGAATGAAAAGAGGCTGGGACAAAAGTCCTAGCCTCTCAATTATTTTTGGATTGTCGAGCAAGACGCAGTGGTTGAGTGGGCTCTACTAGGCTGATTTCATCAGCTTTTACAGCCCTACTCAACTGTGCGGAGGTGGGACGACGAAATCGAATTCTAACGAATTACCGATTTCTGTCCCACTCTCTTTTTTCTTTCTATTGATAACTGTTCTCTCCTTTCTGAAAATATGGTAGAATAATAGAAATAGAAAGATAGGTGACCATGGATTACTTTAAACGACACAAATTTGATTGGTCCAAATTCCGTTTGGGGATGAGAACCTTTAAAACAGGGATTGCCGTTTTTATTGTACTACTTATTTTTGGAATATTTGGCTGGCGAGGCCTTCAGATCGGGACTTTGACAGCTGTTTTTAGTTTGAGGGAAGACTTTGATAAGAGTGTCCACTTCGGGGCTTCGCGTGTCATGGGCAACAGTATCGGAGGTTTTTATGCTGTATTGTTCTTCCTTTTAAAAACGCTCTTTCATGGGGCGTATTGGGTGACTCTGATTTTTGTACCTATTGCGACCATGTTAACCATTATGACAAATGTCGCTATGAATAATAAAGCAGGAATTATCGGAGGAGTTTCGGCAATGCTGATCATTACCCTCTCGATTCCTAACGGAGAAACCTTCTTGTATGTTTTTGCCCGAATATTTGAGACCTTTATTGGTGTTTTCGTTGCGATTTTGGTCAATTCGGATGTGGATCGCATTCGCGATTTTCTCAAGAAACACAAAAAAACTATGTAAGATTATATAACATTTAATCTTGACATAGATTTTTTTTTCGATATAATAGAATAGAAAGAGGAATGGTATGAAGGAAAAGGAATTACGACGCTCGCTGGCAGTCTTTCCGATTGGCAGTGTTATGAAGCTGACCGACTTGACAGCTCGCCAGATTCGTTATTATGAAGATCAGGGATTGATTTCTCCTGATCGGACAGAAGGCAATCGCCGCATGTATTCGTTGGACGATATGGACCGCCTACTTGAGATCAAAGATTATATCTCAGATGGCTTCAATATTGCGGATATTAAGAAGAAATATGCGGAAAAAGAGCAAGAGCAAACCAAGGTTGTCAGTCAAGAAGAGATCCGTAAGGCTCTTCATCGTGACATTCTTCAGCAAAGTCGCTTCACATCTTCCCCATCGCCATATGGTCAATTTCGTTGATCATTTCATAAGCTTGTAATCTATTTTAAGGAGACAAAAATGTCAATTACTGCTGCAGATATTCGCCGTGAAGTAAAAGAAAAAAATGTTACTTTTATTCGCTTGATGTTCTCTGATATTTTGGGAACCATGAAGAACGTCGAAATTCCAGCTACCGATGAGCAACTGGACAAGGTTCTTTCAAACAAAGCCATGTTTGATGGTTCTTCTATCGAAGGATTTGTCCGTATCAACGAGTCAGATATGTATCTTTACCCAGATTTGGATACATGGACAGTCTTCCCTTGGGGAGATGAAAATGGTAGCGTAGCTGGCTTGATCTGTGATGTCTATACGACAGAAGGAGAACCATTTGCAGGAGACCCACGTGGCAACTTGAAACGTGCCCTTCGTCATATGGAAAAACTTGGATTCAAATCCTTTAACCTTGGACCAGAACCAGAATTCTTCCTCTTTAAGTTGGACGAAAATGGAGATCCAACTCTTGAAGTAAACGACAAAGGTGGCTATTTTGACTTGGCTCCAACAGACCTTGCAGACAATACTCGTCGTGAAATCGTAAATGTCTTGACCAAGATGGGCTTTGAAGTAGAAGCTAGTCACCACGAAGTAGCCGTTGGTCAGCATGAAATCGACTTTAAGTATGACGAAGTGCTCCGCGCTTGTGACAAGATCCAAATCTTTAAACTCGTTGTGAAGACCATCGCTCGTAAACACGGCTTGTATGCAACCTTTATGGCCAAACCAAAATTTGGAATTGCCGGATCAGGTATGCACTGTAATATGTCTCTCTTTGACCAAGATGGCAACAATGCCTTCTTTGATCCAGAAGATCCAAAGGGCATGCAATTGTCAGAAACAGCTTATCACTTCTTGGGTGGTTTGATCAAGCATGCCTACAACTTTACAGCGGTGACCAACCCAACCGTCAACTCTTATAAACGTTTGGTTCCTGGATATGAAGCACCTGTTTATATCGCTTGGGCAGGACGCAACCGTTCCCCATTGGTCCGTGTGCCAGCATCACGTGGTATGGGAACTCGTTTGGAATTGCGCTCCGTAGACCCAATGGCCAATCCTTATGTAGCCTTGGCAGTCTTGCTTGAAGTCGGCCTTCACGGGATTGAAAATAAAATCGAAGCACCTGCTCCGATCGAAGAAAATATCTATGTGATGACACCGGAAGAACGTAGAGCAGCTGGAATCACAGATCTACCTTCTACCCTTCACAATGCCTTGAAAGCCTTGACAGAAGACGAAGTGGTGAAAGCTGCCTTGGGTGAACACATCTACACCAGCTTCCTTGAAGCCAAACGAATCGAATGGGCAAGTTATGCGACCTTCGTATCTCAATGGGAAGTAGACAACTATTTAGATCTTTATTAAGAAACAAGAGTAAAGAGGCTAGGACAAAAGTCCTAGCCTCTCAATTATTTTTGGATTGTCGAGCAAGACGCAGTGGTTGAGTGGGCTCTACTACGCTGATTTCATCAGCTTTTACAGCCCTACTCAACTGTGCGGAGGTGGGACGACGAAATCGAATTCTAACGAATTACCGATTTCTGTCCCACTCTCTTTTTGATCCTCAAAAGGTTACTATAAAATTAGTTGAAACAGTGGTCTCAACTGGTTGTTTTTTAATTTTCGTCATCTGGCGTGAGAATCATTGGAATAATGATAGGTTCACGTTCTGTGCTCTCGTATAAGAATGGGCGAAGGGCATTGACAATCGCACCATTGACGGTTTGGATATTGGCATCTTTGTTCTTCAAGGCGATACGAATAGCATTGAAGAGAATGCGTTGGCTTTCACGAATCAGATCTCCTGATTCACGCATGTAGATAAAACCACGGCTCAAGATGTCTGGTCCAGCCAGGATCATCTTCGATTTGAAGTCAACAGTCGCAACAGCAAGCACAACACCGTCTTCGGAAAGGTCTCTCCGGTCACGAAGAACAGCAGCCCCGATTTCCCCGATGCGGTTTCCATCGACATAGATATCTTGAGCATTGAAGCTTCCTGCGATCCGAGCAGAGTTAGCTGTAAGAGCGAGGACATCACCATTACTCATGATGAAGATATTGTCTTTTTCTACTCCACAATCACGCGCAAGTCCTGCGTGGATCTTCTGCATCCGGTATTCACCATGGACAGGCATGAAGTATTTTGGTTTGATCAAGCGGAGCATAAGTTTTTGTTCTTGTTGCCCCCCGTGTCCAGAAGTATGGATGTTGTTGATCTTCCCGTGAATGACGTCGACACCCGCTTCAGAAATCGTATTGATCAATTTATTCACACTGGTTGTATTACCAGGAATCGGACTAGAAGAGAAGATCACGGTATCTCCTGGTTGGAGTTGCACTTGGCGGTGCGTTCCGTTGGCAATCCGAGAGAGGGCTGCCATTGGCTCTCCTTGGCTTCCTGTACACATGATCAGGATTTCATTGGCCGCATAGTCTTTGATCTCATTTGGCTCGATAATGGTTCCAGCAGGGACCTTGATATAGCCAAGCTCGATTCCGTTGACGATGGCTTTTTCCATGGAGCGTCCAAAGACGACGATCTTACGACCTGTCTTAACTGCTGCCTCAGCAGCTTGTTGAAGACGGAAGATATTCGAAGCAAAGGAAGCAAAAATGATGCGCCCGTGGATGCCTTCGATGATCTTCATAATGGATTGGCCAACCACTTTTTCAGAGTTGGTAAAGGTTGGGACTTCTGCGTTGGTTGAGTCTGAGAGCAGGCAGAGAACGCCTTCTTCCCCAAGGGCCGCCATACGATGGAGGTCAGCCGGTTCTCCAACAGGTGTGAAGTCGAATTTGAAGTCTCCGGTACAGACAATCTTTCCTTGAGGGGTGTGAATCACAATCCCCAAAGGTTCTGGAATCGAGTGAGTCGTACGGAAGAAGGTTGCTTTAAGATTTTTAAATTGAAGCTCAGTGTTTTGGTTGATTTCGTAGAGTTTGGCATCACGAAGAAGGCCGTGCTCTTCTAATTTTCCACGGATCAAGGCAAGCGCCAAAGGTCCAGCGTAGATAGGGACATTGGCTTGCTTTAAAAGGAAAGGAATCCCACCGATGTGGTCTTCGTGTCCATGGGTAATGAGGACCGCTTTGACGCGATCGATATTATCAACGATATAAGAGTAATCTGGGATGACATAGTCGATCCCAAGGAGGTCATCTTCTGGAAATTTGATCCCGGCATCGACAATGATGATTTCATCTTGGTATTCGATCCCGTAGGTATTTTTTCCGATTTCTCCAAGGCCACCAATGGCAAATACACCAACTTCTTCAGGTTTTAAGGTATAAGCCATGGATTAGTACTCCGTTAGTTCAAAAGCACCTGACTCTTTCTCGTAAGCAAGGTGTTGCTCAGAAAGTGGTGTGATAAATTCAATGTTGAAATCTGTGTTTGCTTCAACCAATTGACGTGCTTGGATACGTCCTTCGCGTTCATTTGGTGCATCAATATCGAGATAAAGTGCATGCGTGGTTTCACGACGAGGGTTCCGGTCTTTTGTTTCCTGATAAAAAACTTTGTAAATCATGAAGTAATTTTCCTTTCATTATTTCGGTCTATTTGTTAGCTGCGAAGGAGTGCAATCACTAGAGTTTCCTACTCGCAACTAGTGGACCTGATTCGATACAATTAATTATTATTATATCATAAATTCGCCTGTAAGTAAAAGATAGACTGGAAAAGTCAGAAAGGCAAAGACCTATAATAGAGAAGCTTTTAAGCGGTTTTGGATAGGAAAATCCTGCGTTCTAGAGGAGAGTTTCGCTGGGATTTGAAGGGAATTTGTTGTATAATATAATCCAGTTCAAGAGGAGTAGGAAATGAAATTATTAGCATTTGATACCTCGAGTAAGGCTCTTTCTGTAGCGATTTTAGAAGATGAGACTCTACTTGCAGAAACAACATTAACCATTAAAAAAAATCATAGTATTACCTTGATGCCGGTCATCGATTTTTTGATGCAACAAATCGACTTGACACCCAAGGACTTGGACCGGATCGTGGTGGCAGAAGGTCCTGGGAGTTACACTGGACTGCGCATTGCGGTCGCAACCGCAAAGACCTTGGCTCATACCTTAGGAATTGAATTGGTCGGGGTTTCGAGCCTCTTAGCCCTAGTGCCAGATGATCTAGAAGGTTTGGTAGTGCCTGTCATGGATGCCCGTCGGAACAACGTTTATGCAGGTTTTTACCAAGATGATCAGCTGGTCGCACCAGAAGGGTATTTTCCATTTGAGGAAGTCCTAGAGCATGCAGCGACGAGTGAGCAGGTCACCTTTGTCGGAGAAGTCACGGCCTTTAAGGAGCAGATCGCCTCTAGCCTGCCAAGGGCTGCTTACTATGAAACGCTGCCAGATGCAGTGAAAATCGGACGTCTCGGTCTCAAACAAGCGACTGCTAGCCTCCATGATTTTGTCCCTCATTATCTCAAACGGGTCGAAGCAGAGGAAAATTGGCTCAAAGACCACACGGAAACAACGACCTCTTACATCAAGCGTCTATGATGAAAGGAACAATCAAGAAAGGGAGCAGCCAGGATGCGGCTGCCATTCTCGCTGTCATGGAAGATGTCTATGAAGCGAGTCCCTGGAAGTTGGAGCAGATTGAAGCCGATTTAGAGCAGGAATCGACCTCCTATTTCCTAGCTGTGGATGAAGGACAAGTCCTTGGATTTGTCGCCATTCAAGAGACTCTCTATGAAGCAGAGGTCCTACAGATTGCGGTCAAGCGCGCCTTTCAAGGCCAAGGCCTAGCTCAGCAGTTACTCGCGCAGTTGCCGGACCATAAAGAAATTTTCTTAGAAGTGCGCGTGTCCAATCAACCGGCCCAAGGCCTATACAAAAAAATGCATTTTGAAGAAATTGCACGGAGGAAAAACTACTATCACGATCCCATAGAGGATGCTGTGATCATGAAGAGGAACCCAAATGAAAGATAGATATATTTTGGCTTTTGAGACATCTTGTGATGAGACCAGTGTGGCTGTCTTGAAAAATGACGACCAACTCTTGTCCAATGTCATTGCCAGTCAAATCGAAAGTCACAAGCGTTTTGGTGGGGTGGTGCCTGAGGTAGCCTCTCGTCACCATGTGGAAGTCATCACCGCTTGTATTGAAGAAGCCCTGGAAGAAGCCGGTATCACAGAAGCAGATGTCACAGCTGTGGCTGTCACCTACGGTCCAGGCCTAGTTGGAGCTCTTTTAGTCGGCCTAGCTGCAGCCAAGGCCTTTGCCTGGGCGCATGGACTTCCTTTGATTCCTGTCAATCATATGGCAGGGCATTTGATGGCCGCTCAAAGCGTCGAGCCCTTAGAGTTTCCGCTTTTGGCCTTGCTGGTGAGTGGAGGACATACAGAACTAGTCTACGTCAGTGAAGCGGGTGATTATAAGATCGTCGGAGAGACCCGTGATGATGCTGTCGGAGAGGCTTATGACAAGGTTGGGCGCGTGATGGGCTTGACCTATCCAGCAGGACGTGAGATTGATCAGCTGGCCCACCAAGGGGCTGATATCTATGATTTCCCTCGGGCCATGATCAAGGAAGACAATCTGGAATTCTCCTTTTCAGGACTCAAATCTGCCTTTATCAATCTGCACCATAATGCCGAGCAAAAAGGAGAAAGTCTCTCCAATGCAGACTTGTCTGCAAGTTTTCAGGCAGCCGTACTAGACATTCTCATGGCCAAGACCAAGAAGGCCTTAGAAAAATATCCGGTCAAAACCCTGGTCGTTGCTGGTGGGGTCGCAGCTAACCAAGGTCTTCGCGAACGCTTGGCTTCTGAGATCACAGATGTTAAGGTCATCATTCCGCCTCTGCGCCTCTGCGGGGATAATGCAGGGATGATCGCCTATGCCAGTGTCAGTGAGTGGAACAAAGAAAACTTCGCAGGCTGGGACCTCAACGCCAAACCAAGCCTAGCCTTTGAAGGAATTGAATAAGAAAAAGGAGCCAATTGGATGTGCGATTCCAATGGCTTTTTTGCTGGGATCTCACCAACTAGTAGCGGATTTGCGAGGTGAAAGAAAATTCGGTATGATAGAAGGAATAAAACCTAGATGGAAGAGAGGGAAGTCGGATGGTACGAAACAGAAATAAAATTAAACAGAATGTAGTTGTATATTCTAGCTTAATTTTACTAGGAATGGGGTTTATTTTATTTCTTTTTGGTTGCTCAAAATATTTGAAGGAAGATACTAAGAGATCTACTAATGGAGATGAAAATGAATATTTTAATACTTATAATCTTAATGCAGATATCCAGGATTTTCAATTTATCCATGCTAAAAATGGTATAGTAGTTGAATGGAAGTTTGAAAATAATAAAGTAGCAAAAGCAGTCAATTCCCCTGATTGGATTAGAGTAAATCAACATTATCTTGTTAGAGCGAGGGAGAAATTAAGACTAGCGTCTGCCTCTAAAAAAATGAAGTCAGATGAATACTCGTATTTAGATGTCTTTGATTTAACCAATAAAAAAGCCTCTAAGAAAGAAGTTAATGTTTGGAAATTAATGGTTAACTATTTAAAAAATGATAATTTTGAATTGGTTGGAACCTTGCCAACTCTAAGAAGGATAGAAAACAATGATTATGTTGTTATTAGAATAAATGATCAACTAACATATCGTTATTTCTTACTTAATCTTAAAACACTTAAAATTGATAAAGAAACAACGGAAGAAAAATTAAATGAGAAGAATAGAGTGTATCTCTTTATTTCTACCCGTAAAGGTTACACTGCTGGAGTTCTTCCGTTTGATAATGGATTTTGGAAGGAAAAATCTTTCAAAGGGGATATCAATTTAAGAGCGTCTTATCCGACAGCATTTAAACTCTTTTCAAAACCAGAAGGTTTTGCTTATAAAGTGATCAATTCTGAGAATGGTGCCATTACGAATGGGAAAGAACTGATTGATCTAGAAACAGAATTTCTTACATTAGGTTCCTCTGTGTACGATTATGCCTATCTGCCTAAAGAACTGAGTATTGAAAATAAAGATACGAAAATCTCTCAATTCGATGAGATTCAACAGTATTATAATGGTAAATCTGTTTCAAATTGGCACTGAGAGAATTTTTAGGAAACATACAAGGAGAGTGAAAAAGAGGTTGTTATGCAAACAATGATTAATTTAGGGATATGGGAGAACAAGAATTACCATTTTGATTGGGAGGAAAAAATCTTACTAGAAGAGACATCTTCTCCTAACTACTGGTCTTATGTACTTCTCCCTATTACATTATTTATTATCAACAAAATTTCGGATGGATTAGCGGAGGCTGGAATATTTGACAATCAGTTGGTACGACTTGGAACGATTCCAATTTTAGGTGTTATCTCCTACTTCTTAGCTGCGTGGATCATTCGATATTACCATGCAAGTCTGAAATTACAGCCATCCAAGTTGGATGTGGATCAGTGCAAGAAGTTAATCAAGGCATTAAAGAGACGGAAGGTCTACTTTACATTTCTGGTCAATCTTTTTAGGTGCCTAACTGTAGCCGCTATTCTTTTGTTTGTCATCGGAAATGAAACCATTGCAGTACTCTTTTTGCTCATTAGTTTTATAGTGATATTTATGTTTAAATTTGATTATCAATTATCCAAATGGCCTGATATGATAGAGATCATTGCCAAAAAAGTAGAAAAGGAAGATAAGGAAAGTTTCTAAAATAGCATAGGTAGTGAGTTAAGTGAGTGAAGCCTCATCTGGAAGAACGGGAGTCGAAGGAAGCTGAGTTTGACTGCTTTACATGGTCTAGGCTGCTATCCTGAAAGTATGTAGGAAGTAAATAGGATGTTAGAATATAAAGAAACAAGTATTTTCTGTCATCAACTGGTAGAGTACGATGGCAAAAAATTTCTGTTAGATGCTAGTACCATGAAGCCTAAGTTCTATTATTGGGGGTTGCCAACGGAAGCTATCACTGTTGAGATGATGGAAGTAGATAAAAAAGTTACAATTCCAGGCACACCCATCCATAAAATAAATGGAGGAACAGTAGCTATCATAGTCCAGCCATTTGTTGGAGTGGTTTATAGTCTCTTAAAAAAGCTATTCAGTGAGTATGCCATTAGTCAACAAATTTTTCTAAAGATAGTCTTATTTGTGGTTGCCATGCTTATATCTTATGTGCTCTTCCGATGTTCTGTAGAAAAGGCACGTAAAAAGGTCAAGAATCTATTTCCTACAGCAAGGAAGAGATATATTGTGACTTTCAAGCCGATAGCAGAAAGAAAGCAAATTTTTGATGCCCATCTATTAAATCTTGTCTTACTGGCCTGTTTAGCTATGTATTTATTTAATAATAATGGTCAAGAAGGTATCTTTTTAGTGATAGGCGGTATTCTTACAGCTTTTCTATTGACCTTCGAATTTGGTAAAGTTCCAGTTCTTTTAGGAGCTAAAACAGGGAATTTAAGTCTTGATAGTGTAGAAGAGATCATCATTGAAAAAAGTAACTAGAATAGAATGGACAAGAATAAAAGAGTAGAAATCATGAAAAAAACAATCGTTTTGTTAGTAGCGCTTCTATCATTAACAGCATGCGCCCAGTCTCGACAGGACTCAAAAGATTCTTCGCCGAGTAAAACGGAGCAGACTTCAAAAGAGTCCTCAGCTGTTAAAAATGAAAAAGGCTTGCAGTTTGTGGTGGGACCACAATATGAAGGAACAGAATCAAACTTAATTGATCTAGGGAAGAAATTAACCAAGGAACATCCAGAACTAGGAAATCAAGGAAGCCTATCGGTCAACTATACTGGCGCAACTTTCTCATCCAATCAACAAGAATATGCCGTATTTCTATTGATTAACAAAGCTGGACTTCAAATTGATAAGGATTTTGAGTTTTCATTGAGTTGGAAATATGATGGGCAATTCATTTATCAACATCAACGGATTGGCTATAAAATTAGTGACAGTGGAACATTGCCTGATCAATCTGCCACGATTTTGACCTTGCCAATATCCAGCGAGCAAAAACAAATTGTCGAGAGCATGACACAAGAAGAAAAGATGTCATTAGAAATGTCGGATTTAAAAGTGAATCAGTAGGGGAGAGATAGAAATATATCGAGGGCTTATCCATTCTCTCTCATTGGTCCTTTTTCAAGCTTTTTTCTTGTGTTATAATAGAGCTCAATGATTCAGAAAGGAGTGAGAGAGTGGAAAAAGATTTTTGGCAGGGGGTGAGGGATGCACTGCCGACAGCTCTAGGCTATATCAGTATCGGCCTGGCTTGCGGTGTGGTGGCGTCTCCCTATCTTTCTCCTTTGGAGATGGCCTTGATGAGTATTCTAGTCTATGCTGGGGCGGCTCAGTTTGCGATGATCTCTCTGATTGCGGCCCACTCTTCGATCTTGAATATGGCCTTGACCGTGTGTTTGATCAATCTCCGGAATATGTTGATGAGTCTGCATACGTCCTCTGATTTTAAGGATGCGAGTCTCGCTCATACCATTGGGATTGGAAGTCTCTTGACCGATGAGAGTTATGGGGTTTACTTGAGTGAGAAGTTAAAGACGGATACTATTACAGTTCCTTGGATGCATGGGAACAATCTAGTAGGCTATGTAGCCTGGATCGGTGCGACGGTTATCGGAACAGCTCTGGGATCTCTCCTACCAGATCCAAAGGCTTTTGGGCTTGATTTTGCCTTAGTGGCTATGTTTATTGGGATTTTTGCAGCCCAGTTTCAAGGTATGCAACTGACAGAAAAGACCAAGACCATGCTAATGGTGCTCTTAGCAGTAGCAGTGAGTTTCTTTCTCTTCCTCTTTTTTGTTTCGCAACCGCTAGCAGTGCTAGCTGCGACCTTGATCGGCTGTTTTGTGGGGGTGGTCTGTGATGCGTGTGAATAGTTCTATCTTCATGACCATTCTGGCCTCAGCCCTCGTTACCTGGATTCCTCGGATCTTACCCTTCCTCTTAGTTAAATACAAGGGACTGCCGGCTCCTGTGACCCGCTTTCTCAAATACCTGCCCATTTCCATTATCTTTGCCTTGGTTTTATCGAGTTTAGTAGAGGGGAAAATGGGAAGTCTCCCGCAGTTCCACTGGTTGGACCTCATGGTGACCATTCCTAGCTTCTTTGTAGCCTTTCGTTACAAAAACCTTATGGGAACCGTTTTGTTTGGAATTGTCTTGATCGCTCTATTACGATTGACATTTTAAATGCAAAAATATGTTACAAAAAAATTACAATTGTTACAAAAAAAACTTGATATTTGTAATAATTGAGGTATAATGGGAGTCAGAAAGATAAAGAGGTGATCTTATGAAAAAATCAATCTTCCGTTGGAGTGCCGCTGTTCTGGTGGCTGCTTCACTTGGTCTAGCTCTCGGTGGTTGTGGTGCTAAGGATAAAAAGACAGCTTCCTCCTCCGCAAAAGTATCTACCAGTAAGGTAGAGAAAAAAACCAAAAGTAATAGCAAAAAGAGTGCAGCATCTTCTGCTCAAGCAAAAGATACAGCTAGCTCTTCAACTCAAGCCAGTAGCGCGACAGGTACAAAAGACTCTAGTAAGACCGAGAATGCGTCTGCTACGACGCAAGCTACTGTCCCTGCAGAACTAGTGGGAACTTGGGTAGGATCTAGTCCACAAGCGGATGCGATTAAAATGACAGTGGATGCCAATGGAAATGTGACAACAGTGGTAAGCTTCAAAAATGACAGCGAACCGACTCGGACGGCGACCTATACGGCAAGAGCCGTCCAAGCAACTGGAAATATCTACTATTGGAATGTTGAAGGCTTTGATGGGGCTGATGCCTTGCTCCCTGGGATCACAGGCTTAGGTGGAGCAAACTTCCGATTTGAGCCTGGTTTTGTCTTAGAAGAAGGACACTATACACCGATTGTTTTCACAACGGATCTCAATACAGAATTTGACTATACTAAATACAATGATTTCCGCTTTTCATTAACCAAAGAACAATAAAAAGACGAACTCGATGGAAAATCGAGTTCGTTTCAGATTGAAGACAAAGTCCTCTTAAAAACTTTCCTTAAGTGAGTACGGACGTCAGCGAACTTCGTAGAAGTTCCATGACTAATTATTGAGCCAAAGGTCTCAATAATTCCGAGTGCCTGAAACAAAAAGTTTCAGGCACTTTTCTCACAGCGGAAAGTTTCGGCATTTTCTTGATTCATTCTAAGAATTGGACCACATTTATATTTCTTTGTAGAATTACTTAACTTATTTTACTTTAAAATAGTTTGTCATCATTCTAAGACGAGCTCGAACAAATCGAGTTCGTTTTTTAGTAATGAGGGCTTCCTGCTACCCAACCGGTACAGAGGGCGGATGTGATATTAAAACCGCCTGTATGGGCATTGATATCGAGGACTTCTCCTGCAAAGTGGAGCCCAGGAACTAGCTTACTTTCTAGGGTTTTAGGATTGATTTCTTTGAGGCTGACGCCACCCTTGGTTACAAAGGACTTAGCTAGAGACATCTTCCCAGTGACAGGAATAGGCATCTCTTTGATTTTTTGAATGATCTCTTCTGTCTGAGTAGGAGTGAGTTGCTTGGCTTTTTCAGGGAATTCTTGCACCAAGAAATCAGCTAACCGTTCAGGAAGAAGGGTTTTGAGGCTATTTTTAATGGACTTTTCTCGATGCTCTTCTAGAAAGTCTTTTAACGCTTGAGAAGAGGTAGTCGGAAGGAGGTCCAGAGATAAGATTTCCCCACCTTTAACAAAGCTAGACATCCGAAGGGCTGCAGGGCCAGAAAGACCGAAATGCGTAAAGAGCAGGTCATGGGTGATGATGTGTTTGCCGTAGCTGAGGGTCACATCTGTCAGAGAGATCCCTTGGAGGGCCTTGTGTGGGAAGTCTGTCAAAAGAGGACTTTCTGCCGCTTCGAGATCGGTGATGGTGTGTTTGAAGTGGCGGGCAATTTCGTGTCCGTAGCCAGTAGAGCCGGTAGAAGGATAGGATTTGCCCCCAGTTGTGACAATCAGCTTGTCAGCTGTCCATATTTTTTCAGCAGATTTGACGATGAAGACGTCTTCTGGCTTGGTGACAGAGACCACTTCACAGTTGGTGGCAATGCTAGCACCAAGCTCGAGGATCTTATTTTCTAAGGCTTGAATAATGGTGCGAGATTGATCACTAACAGGAAAGACCCGACCATGGTCTTCGACTTTTAGTTTGACGCCATTATCGGTGAAAAATTGGATGATATCATGATTATCAAATTGGGAAAACACACTGTAAAGAAAACGGCCATTTCCAGGGATACCGGCCATCAAATCGTCTAAGGTACCGTTGTTCGTGACATTACAGCGGCCTCCTCCGGTACCTGCAAGTTTCTTACCTAGCTTTTTATTTTTTTCGATCAGTAGCGTAGGTTGGCCATAAGAGGCGCTGGCAATGGTCGCCATCATACCTGCTGGGCCACCACCGATGACAATGGTGTGAAAATGAGTCATGTCGTTCTTCCTTCTCTTGTTTCTTTCATGATTTGCTTTGTCCATTATATCATTTTATGGACGGCTTCGGAAATGAAGGAATCAAAAAACAAGCACCTTTCGATGCTTGTTTTTGAATGATTCTTTGATCAACTCATTACATGATTCCAAGGAAGTAACGGATGAAGAAGAAGGCAAGGACAGCACCAACAAATGGGGCAGTACCTGGTACAAGAAGACCATATTGCCAGTCGTTGTTTACTTTATCTTTGATTGGCAAGATTTGGTAAGCGAAACGAGGTCCAAGGTCACGCGCTTGGTTCATCGCGAAACCTGTAGTACCACCAAGACCCATACCGATAGCCCAAACGATCAAACCAACAGTGAATGGAAGCATTGCTTCGTTGGCATGTTCAGCAGCCATGATAGATGTCAAGAAGATAAATGTTGCGAACGCTTCGACGAAGTAGTTACGTGGAAGGTTACGGCAGTTAGGGTTTGTAGAGAAGATGTTACGGATAGCAACACCATCAATTTGACCTTCAGAAATCTTGAAGTGGTCAGCATACATAAAGTAAGCAATCAAAGCTCCAAGGAAGGCACCGATCATTTCAGCGATTGCAATTGGGAAGAATTGAGCGATTGTCAATTTACCAAGAAGGACTTTAAGCAAAGCCATTGCAGGGTTCATTGAAACGCCGCCAAAGACAAACAAGCAGACAGTGATACCGAATGCCCATGTAGTAATCGCAAATAAGTGTCCAGTTCCAGCATATTTTGTTTTCTTCAAAACGTCGTCACAGTGTACGCCAACCCCGAAGATAATCATCAAAGCTGTACTCATAACTTCTGCAAGTAATTGATGTGTCATGTTAATAAATGTCTCCTAAATTAATAAATATATTTTTGTAATTGGTGATAAACTTCTTGAATCGGCAACTGCATCTCCTTAGCAATACGCTGACAGTCTTCGTATTCAAGTGTTTTTTTAGTGGTAGATCCGTACTGGTTAATTTTTACCGTAACGGGTCCAAATTCCGTATCGATTTGTTCAAATCGACGTTGCATGACCTTTCGGTCGACTTGTTGGTATCGAAAACCAATGGTACTGGTTTCTTTGAACAAGAGGGCTGAAAAATCTTCCAACTGACTTCCCTGAATCAAGAGAATCAATTCAAAGCCAGGGCGATTCTTTTTCATAACGACGCTACGATAGTAGACATCTAAAGCTCCAGCGTCCAGGAAACGGTGGATAATATAACCGAGTTGCTCTGGTGTTTGATCATCGATCGTAGTGGTGATCTCAATAATTTGATCTTCCGTGTGATGAACAACAGTGGTGCTGTGAGAGGTGTCTTCTTTCAATAGCGAACCGCGTAAAGCATTGAATTTTCCGGTATCTCTTTTACCAAAGCCATAGCCGACACTTTGGATGGCAAAGTGGGATGGGATCGGTTCAAAGATCGGGTCCATTGCTTTCAAGAGGGCTAACCCTGTTGGGGTGATCAACTCTGTTTTGACGGTGAAGTCTTGAGTGATCGGAATGGTAGTTTCCTTTCTCAACTGCATGACAGCAGGAACTGGAACTGGCATTTCCCCATGGGCAACTGAGATGGTTCCACTTCCCTCCGTGAGAGGAGTGGAATAGACTGTGTCGATCTCGAGCGATTCCACTAGGATGAAAAAGCTAACGATGTCGACGATCGAGTCAATGGCACCGATCTCGTGGAAATGGATCTGCTCAACAGGCATGTTGTGCACAGCTGCTTCGGCCTTTGCGATATCAAGAAAGACTCCAAGACTTTTTTCTTTCACAAAAGGACTCAACTGTGAAGCGGCAATCAAATCGTGGATATCCGCATAACTGCGAGCATCCGCGTGGGAATGGTGATGATGGTGTTCATGATCGTGATGATGTTCGTGATCATGATGGTGTTCGTGATCATGATGATGTTCGTGATCATGATGATGTTCGTTATCATGATGATGTTCATGATCATGATGATGTTCATGATCGTGATGGTGTTCGTGATCGTGATGATGTTCGTGATCGTGATCGTGATCGTGATCGTGATCAAAATCACCTTCAATCCCCGTATCTTTCTCCCCGTGGTGAAGGTGAACATCGAAATCAGTTCCCCAAATTGCGCTTTTTGCGACGCGATGAACGTGGAGGTGAAAACCATCCACTCCCATTTTTTCGAGTTCTGTGTGAAGAAGTTCGACATCTGCCCCAAGGTCCACAAGAAGACCGTTTAGCATATCGCCACTTATTCCAGAAAAAGGTTCTAAAAATAGACTGGTCATCAGTTTTCCTTTCGATTGAGGTTGAGTCGGTTGATCATACATGCTGAATAAGCTGCACCAAATCCATTGTCAATATTGACGACGGTGACTCCAGAAGCACAAGAGGTCAACATACTCATCAAGGTCGTTAGCCCTTGAAGGTTGCTTCCGTATCCAATACTAGTCGGAACGGCAATCACAGGCACATCCACAAGACCTCCAACGACACTGACAAGAGCTCCTTCCATACCAGCAATCACGATGATCACACTGGCCTTTTGGATCTCTTCTAAGCGATTGAAGAGGCGATGGATGCCGGCGACTCCCACATCATAGATTCGGTGAACCGAATGGCCAAAGGTTTCTGCAGTGACTGCAGCTTCTTCTGCAACAGGAACATCACTTGTCCCTGCTGTGACGACCGCAATGTAGTGTTCAGGATCGGCTTCTTCTTTTTTAGAGTTGAGAACGAAGCAGCGAGCTTCTGGATAATAGTGGCCAGTCGGAAAGCGCTGAGAAAGAGCCTCTCCCTTTTGGAGAGAGACCCTTGTTGTGAGGATCGGCAATTCTTTTTCTGAAAGAAATTGCAGGATCCCTTCAATTTGCTCAACTGTCTTTCCTTCGCCGTATACGACCTCAGGGAAGCCGTTGCGACGTTGCCGGTCAGTATCAATTGCTGCATACCCTAGTTCTTTAACCCCGTTGATTTGCTCAAGCGCATCCTCTACTGAGAGATGACCTGCTTGCAAAGAACGGAGTGTCTGTTCTAGATTGGGTTGAAAATCCATGTTTGATTCTATTCAACAACGACAGAAAGTCCGTCGCGGATAACTGTTACTTTAGCATCTTTTCCTTCACGAGCAAAGGCTTTTTCAAGCGCTTCGTCAAATGAAGTTGCAAGTTCCATATGCATACCTTTGATCAATTCAGGATCTACAAGGTCAGATACAAAGATAACATGGTGGTGTACCAAAATACGTGCCAAGATTTGAGAAGTCCATTGGTCTGGGACAGTCTCTAAACGAGGTGTATTGATGGCTTGTTCCAAGAATTCTTTTGGATCTTCTACGTCAGCAAGGTTGCGATAGAAACCTTCTCCACCGTGACCGTCTGCACATCCAGCCACCATGATGATTGTTCCGCCTTCTTTGTTAGAAGCTTCGGCTGCAGTCATCCCTTTAACAGCTTGGTAGATGTTTTGGTCAAGTGGGAAACCACCGTTTGTAGAAATTGTGATGTCGCTTTCGATCTTAGACACACGTGCCAAGTCTGCAACGAAGTCACAACCGACTTTGTGGGCTTCAACCATGTCCCCAGCGAAAGATCCGATGATGTGTTTTTCGCCGTCCAATACAACGTTGACGATGAAGGCCAAGTTTGCAGTACGAGCAGCGTAAAGCATATCTTCGTGGATTGGGTTGTGGTCAAGGTTACCAGTACGTGCCTTATCAGAATTGATGAAGTCACCTGAGTGGTTCGCCATGATAGTTTTGTATGATGCGATACCTGGAAGGACTGATTTACGTCCACCTGAGAATCCAGCGAAGAAGTGAGATTCGATGAATCCTTCTGCTATCAACAAGTCAGCTTCAGCAGCGATTTTGTTGATGATACAGTCACCACCTGAAGGGAGTTGTCCAATTTTAACCATGTCATCGTCGTTTGTTGAAATGTGCATAACGATTTCTTCATTGTCAACGATTTCTTGGCCGTATTTATTGATCAATTCTTCACGAGTTGAAGGACGGTGGAAACCAGTAGCAACCAAGATACGCACGCGTGCATCAGGGTTAACTGAGCGAATACGACGCAAAATGATTGGAGTGATGATGTGAGAAGGAACGGGACGAGTGTGGTCAGAACTGATCAACACGATGTCTTTTTTGCCTTTAGCAAGTTCTTCCAAAGTAGGGCTGCCGATAGGGTTGTCCATTGAACGTTCAACAGTTTCTTCTTCAGACAGTGGGTTATGGAAGTTTTCCGCCTTAGACTCTAACAATCCTGCAAAGTTTTCATCTGGAATCTTTGCAACAATCGATTTTTTGTCGTACGGTAATTTAATTTCTACCATTATTTGCGATCTCCTTTATTAATACTGATACTTATAGTATAATTCTTTTTAAAAAGAGGTGTGCATCAATTGATGTCAACAAATGTTAACTATATTGTTTAAGAACAGGTGTATCATTAGTGTGATTTCAAGAAAGAGCAGATGGGGAGGAAAAACCGTCGTGAATTCAGAATTTTTAGTGAAATTTTTGGAAGAGAGGCGAACGCCGATCGTCAAGAAAAAATACCATAGTTACCTCTCCTATCGTGGGATCAAAGAGGATTACATCTACATCTTGAAAGAAGGTGTGGTCAAGACAAGTGTCATCATGCGTGATGGGCGTGAGTTTAACTTTTCCTATCTAAAAGCCATTGACATTGTCTCTTTGATTCGTGATGAGGTGTCCAACTATACAGACTCACCTTTCAATGTGCGAGTGGAGACAGAAGAAGCAAGTTTTTATCGTATTCCTCGGGTCAAGTTTTGGAATTTTGTCAAAGAGCATAAAGAGCTGCAGGACTATGTGAGGGACTATTATCGCAATAAACTGTCTGAAAGTATGGAGTCTCAGCAGTATATGATGATGAATGGTAAAAAAGGGGCGGTTTGTTTTCATTTGCAAAAACTAAGCAGTTTGTTTGGTGTGGAGCAAGAAGACGGCTTCTTGATTGATTTCAACATTACCAATGAAGATATTGCCGGTTTTTGTGGGATTTCGACGCGAAACAGTGTCAATCGCATTCTCAATGAATTAAAACGAGAAGGTGTTTTGGATATTCGACAGCAAAAGATCGTGATTTTGGATAATGAACGGATTGAAGAATTTATCGGAAGGGAGCTATTCTAAGATGGCAACAGAAGCACAAATCAGAAAAGAAAAAGAAGAAAAATTACAAGATATTTTACGAAAAATCGGAAAGGTAGCCGTTACCTATTCAGGTGGGATTGACAGCTCTTATCTCTTGAAGGTGGCCTTGGATACCTTGGGACCTGACAATGTTATTGCGGCCGTCGTGAACTCTGAGATGTTTTCAAATGAAGAATTCGATCTAGCGCTCGACTTGGCCGATCAGCTAGGAGCACCTGTGCTTGGACTGGAAATGAGAGAATTGAGTGATCCACGGATTGCTGCCAATACGCCCAATATTTGGTATTACACCAAACAATTGATGTACCAAACTATTAAGGATTCAGTTACAGAACTGGGCTTTAAGCAATTGGTAGACGGCAATATTATGGATGATATCGACGATTTTCGCCCTGGTATCAAGGCTCGGGACGAAGCGGGTGTCCGCAGTGTCTTGCAAGAAGCCGGCCTCTATAAGACAGAAATTCGTCAATTGGCCAAGGAAAGAGGGGTCTCCAATTGGAATAAGGTGCCATCTTGTAGCGTTGCCTCACGCTTCCCATACGGAGTGAAAATCACTTCAGAAAATGTACAACGGGTTTTTGAAGGGGAAGAGTTCCTTGTAGGACTTGGCTTTGAGCAAGTCCGTGTGCGTGTGCATGGAGACTTGGCGCGCATCGAAGTGGAAGAAGACCATCTGCTTAAAGCCATCCAACTGCATGACAAGATCAATGACTACATGAAAAAAATCGGATTTACCTATGTAGCCTTGGATTTGGCTGGATATAAGTACGGCCGGATGAATGATGCATTGGATGAAAAAACAAAAGAAAAAATTATGGCAGGTTAAGCAATGAAGGAAGTGATAAGGTTCTGGTTCGAAGAGTTGAAGCCAGAGGATTGGTTCAAAAAATCAGAAGCACTGGATCAAGAAATGCGGGAGCGCTTTGAGGAACTTTATTGGAAGGCCAGTCGTGGGGAATTGTTTCACTGGCGGGCTACGGCAGAAGGGCGTTTAGCAGAGATTTTGCTCTTGGACCAAATTCCTCGCAATATTTTTCGAGGGACTGCCCAAGCTTTTGCGACAGATTCCCTGGCCTTGGTCTTGGCCCAAGAAGGCCTAACACAAGCTCAAGAATTACCAGTTGTACAAAGAGGCTTTTTCTACATGCCCTTTATGCATTCGGAATCTTTAACCATTCATGAAGAAGCCCTGCGCCTATTTGATCAACCGGGCTTAGAAAAGCGTTTGAAGTATGAGAAGATGCACATGGACATTCTTCAACAATTTGGGCGTTATCCACATCGGAATGCCATCTTAGGACGGCCTTCGACCAAGGAAGAAGAGGAGTATTTGAAAGGACATTCTGGCTTTTAAAGGAAGATGAGGCCCACAGATTTCAAAACTCTTTTCTCTCTTCATGAAATTGCCTGAAACAGCAGGCATGATGTCAGAGTTCCCTCACCAAAGCTTTTCCAAGCGTCTAAAAAATGGTATAATGAACTGTAAATTTCAGAAGTTGGAAGGAATGTAATTGCTATGATGAATATGCAAAATATGATGAAGCAAGCTCAAAAATTGCAAAAGCAAATGGAGCAAAGCCAAGCGGAATTAGCCGCAACTCAATTTGTAGGGAAATCTGCTCAAGACTTGGTTGTTGCAACTCTTACAGGTGATAAGAAGGTTGTTTCTATCGATTTCAATGTTGCAGTGGTCGATCCTGAAGATACAGAAACGCTTTCTGATATGACGGTTCAAGCTATCAATGCTGCAATTGAAGAAATTGATGCTGCAACCAAGAAAAAACTCGGTGCTTTCGCAGGGAAATTGCCATTTTAAGCTAAGGAAGTTTTCATTAACTCAAAAGAGGCTGGGACAAAAGTCCTAGCCTCTTAATTGTTTTTGGATTGTCGAGCAAGACGCAGTGGTTGAGTGGGCTCTACTACGCTGATTTCATCAGCTTTTACAGCCCTACTCAACTGTGCGGAGGTGGGACGACGAAATCGAATTCTAACGAATTACCGATTTCTGTCCCACTCTCTCTTTTTATTCATCAAAAAATCCGGATAAGTCCAAGCCTCCGAAGGGGTTGGTGGAGAAGTTCTCTTGTTCTTCAAGGAGGGTGCGGCCTTGATCAAATTCGAGGAATTGTTCGTAGACAAGAGCTGTCATGCGGGCGTCTTCTAAGCTATCGTGTGATTTTCCTGCAACTCCCAAAAATTCTGCAACGGTGTGGAGTTGGAGATTTTTAATGCCGTGGAGGTCAGATGGACGACGTTCGAAAGCCTCGTCAAAGACATCGACGGCGTACTGGTCTTCTAGATCCAGCCCATTTTCAAGTAGGATGGGAAGGTCGCTCTTTTTGGCATTGTATCCGATCAAGGGCTGATCTCCAACGAAGGCCTTGAATTCGCTGAGGACCTGCTCTAGTTGTGGAGCATTTTGGATCTTGTCCTGGGTTATGCCAGTCAGGCCGTTAATAAAGCTTTTTAGAGGCTTATCGGTGTATACGTAGGAGTCGTAGTGGTCGACTTCTTTACCGTCCGTAAAACGTACGGCAGACACCTGGATGATCTGATAGGCGCCTTCGTATTGGTTAAATTCGAGATCAAAGGCGATATAATCTTCTAATGCTTTCATGGGAAATCTCCTGTGGTAGAAAAGAAAAGGGACTGGTAGGATCCAGCCCCGGATTATCGACGGAAAACGCGTGCCCAGAAACCTTTGCTTTCTTGCTCTTGAACTTTTTCATTGGCTTGTTCGAGTTCAAGTTTCAAGGTATCGCGGTCGTTCATTGCTTGTAAAGTCAATTGTTGTTGTTGGTCCAATTGCTTGTCTTTTTCAGCAATTTGAACGTCTTTCACGCGCAACTGTTCATCTTTCTTAGCGAGTTGCTCGTCTTTGGCCTTGAGTTGCTCGTAGAGACGGACGATTTCAGCATTTTTTTCATCCACCAAAATTTCCATCAATTCGCGTTGCTTCACATCATCGCTGACTGGCTCATCTTCAAAAATAGTTTTTTTGTAGATTTCTTCGAGCTTGATCAAGCCACTACGGGTTACAACGGTAACCCCTTTTTCATTTTTTTGTGTATCTTCTGGATCCAGCGCCTTGACACGGTTATTGACCGCCTGGCGGCTGACTCCTAAAATTTCAGCAATTTCGCTGACAGTTTTTTCAATCGCCATAACTTCCTCTAATATCTTTTTCTATGAAATACTCTATTAGATAGTAACATAAGTAGGCTAAGCTGTCAAATGAAGCCGAGTAAGGGCAAGCCTTGAGACCACGATTAGCGGGTCTCTGTCATTTCAGGAAGATAGAGGCTGGATTGTGCTAAATCAATGGTCAGTTGGTAATCGGTTTGATCGCGAACAGTGATTTCAAAGTCCGTTGTGTAAAGGACCAGGCGAAGGGTCGCTCCTTTTTCGAGCTTGTAGATGGTTGGTTGGAGATCAAAGTCAAATTCCATCCACTCGCCTGGCGTCACGGCCTCAACCTCTAAGAGATCATGACGATTTTGGAGGTTGAGATAACCTTTAGAAATTACCCGTTGGCCAGCTTCTTTGAAAGGCAACTCGGTCAAGTTGTCTAGCATATGGTAGCGACCGTTATCTAGCGTACGGACCGATAAGACTGCAGGATAGGGTTGGAGGTATTTCTTGCTTCCAAGCTCTAAGAGTTGGGCTGAGAGAAGACCTTTATTGGTGCTGGAGTGAAGTCGCAGGTGAAGGCGAGCTTTTCCGTTGAGGTGCAGGTCTTCTTCGATTGGAAGATCGATGGTTACCTGTTGCGCCTTGTCTTGGTAGAGATCGCTTAAGAAGGTCGGATAAGCCTTGCCATAGCGCTCGTAATCTTCTGTCGCATAGCGGTTTTGGATGACTTTTTCACCGTCTCCGAGTAGGAAGGTCCGCTGACTTGTTTGATTGCCAAAATCATCCAAGGAGGCCCAACTTTGTTCTCCTGTATTGTCCTGCCAGATGACAGTTGGCAATTCATAATCTGAATTGTAGCCTAGCAATTTTTTAGAGAGAAGGGCATTCATGCTCTCACGGAAGTCAATGGACTGCCAGTTGTTGAGGTAAACATGGGCTCCATTGTGGTAGAAGAGGTGTTTCTTGATGTTTGCTGGAAGAGCCTGGAACATATTAAAGACATGGAGGGGCTTCACGTTCCAGTCTTGCGAACCATGGGTGAAGACGACTTCAGCTTTGACTTTGTCTGCCTGAAGAAGGTAGTTACGGTCGTGCCAGAACTGGTTGTAGTCCCCTGTTTTGCGATCCAATTGCTCCTTGAGTCGTTTCAAATCCTCTAGATGGGCTGCATGGTGGCGGAGATAGTCACCTGCCCGAAGGGCGCGTGAATAGGTCAACTCAGCGAGCGAATCAAAATCCTCTCCAGGATAGCCCCCAGGACTCGTCACGAGTCCGTTTTCCCGGTAGTAGTTGTACCAAGAAGAGATCCCAGCCTCTGCAATGATGACTTCAAGACCATCCACACCTGTGGTTGCAAGACCGTTAGACATGGTTCCAAGGTAAGAGATCCCGGTGGTTGCGACCTTTCCATTAGACCAATCAGCTTTGACTTGGCGTTTGCGTGTGTGATCTGTAAAGGCCCGGCAACGGCCATTGAGCCAGTCGATAACGTTCTTGTAGGCTTCGATTTGTTGGTAATTTCCATTGGTCATCAAGCCTTGCGAATCTTTTGTCCCCACTCCAGATACGTAGAGATTAGCGTAGCCGCGTGGAAGGAGGTAGTCGTTGAGGGTATAGCTGGAATTGATATGGGTGAGAGTTTCTTCAGCTTCATCGACTAGCTCAGCTGAACCGACAGGATCCACCAATTCTAATTGAGGTACTTCTACTTGAATGGTATGAGGTTCTTTGACCTCGAGGTCGACATTCATATTGTAGAGGGCCTTGTCGCTGGCCTTATCGTTGGTCCCTTGGTGATAAGGACTTGCGGTCATAACAGCTGGAATCTTGCCTTCATAGCGAGGACGGATAATGCTGACCTTGACCAAGTCTGGCAGACCATCTTTGTCGGTATCGACCCGACTTTCCACATAGACGACCTCGCGGATGGCATCATGGCTCGTAAAGGTTGCGAGGCTCTTGCCGTTAAAATAGTGATACTGGTTATCTTCAGGAATCAAGCCATCGCTGACCAACTGATCGATGAGTAAATTTCCTTTTACTGTTCGAGTATTGAGAAGGTGATAGAGGTTTTCTACCAAGTTTCCATACTCAATCGGAAATTGGACTTCTTTCAAGAAGCTATCCGTATCTTCAAAATCAATAAAATAGCGGAAACCGAGTAATTGGAGGGCTACTGTGTAAAAAATGTTCGGAGACCATTCGCAGTCAGATTGGATATACGTTAAAAAGTCTGTTTTAGAATCCACCACTAGGTTAGAGAGGGGATAATCTGTATCTTTATAGGTGAAGTAAACCTTGCGGACAAACCATTCAAACAGTTCTTTTTCTGGGAGGTGGGTGGGAAGGTCAAACCCAATTTCTTTTAGTTCCTTAAGAATGTCTTTTTGGTCAACAGATAGATAGCTATATTGATTGTATTTCATAGACTGCTCCTTTTATCAGTTTCTTTTTTCTTTACTTCTTATATTATACTTGATAAAATAGTATTTGTCTAAAGACCTTTCGTCTATAAGGAGAAGGAATATTGAAAAAAATATCTTTTGAACAAGTTGCAAGAAGACGGACCTTATTGTTTGGGGTTCTTGCCGTCATTTTTGGGATTCTCATTTTTCGAAACGGCGTTGGTTTCACCAAATTTTCCTTGGATCTATTAGCCATTTACTTTTTAGTTGATGGACTAGGAAGCTTTCTTCTTCGCTTTTTGTTACGTAGCAAGTCTATTTCCTATAGCCACTCTATTTGGTTTATTTTTCTTTCACTTGCGTTGATCTGGTTGAATCGACTGAGTAGTCTGCCCGTAAACTTAGTTGTGATTTGTTTAGGGGCATATCAGTTGGGGAGTGCCATTGTCTATGGGATCACATTTTGGCTTTATAAGGCCAATCGGGTAAAAGGAGGCTGGCTCTATTTATGGGATGCGCTTTTAAACGGTGGGCTTGGTCTAGCAACTGTCTTGGAACCTGGTTCAGATGGGCACTTCCAATTTATCCTCTTGGGGGCTTATCTGGTCTTGTTGGGGATTTCTAATATTCGAGATGGTATTTTATTTGACAAAGACCAACAAGGCCAAGAGTTAAAACGTCGCTTTCGTATTAGCCTACCGGTTATCTTTGCAGCCTTTATCCCTGCTAAGGAGTTAAAACGGTTTAACCAGTTTCTTCAAAAAGGGAGCTCGGCGGGACACACAGGCCCTTATCGATTGGTGAAAAAAGAAGAAGAGGCAAGGGAATTAGAAATTTTGGTTCATACTTCTGACAGCAACTTATTTGGAGCGATTGGGCATGTAGATATTTGTTATCAGGGGAAGGTCATTTCTTACGGAAGTTACGATCCCTTTTCAGAGCGTCTATTTGGGACGATTGGGGATGGCGTACTGTTTAAAGTGGATAAGGAACCATACATCGAACTATGTAAAAAAGAGAGTCAAAAGACGCTGTTTGGCTACAGCCTATCCCTTACCGAAGAAGAGAATCAGGCAGTAGAGAAGCGTCTAGCTGAAATTGATCAGTTGTTAGAACCTTGGGATCCACCTAGGAGGTTACTGGAAGACGGTCAGCCGACCTACGCTTACAAATTGAAATATGATTTAGGGGCTGAGCTATATAAATTTACTTCTTCGCGTTTTAAATCTTACTTTGTTCTGTCTACTAATTGCTGCCTGTTAGCAGATTCCATTGTGGGACAGGCAGGAACGGCTGTATTAGATGTGCGTGGAGTGATTGCACCAGGGACCTATCAGGATTACTTAGAATACGAATTTGAAGCTCCAAACGGGCGGGTCCATACACGAACAGTATACTAAAAAAAGAAAGACAGATTTTTATTTTTGAAAAATCTGTCTTTTTTGCACAAGATTTCTTGTAAAAAGCCAGAAAATCTTTTACAATAAAAAGTGCTTGGAGGAAAGTATGACAGCAAATCAGATCGTAAGAGTGATCCCAGTCTTGAAAGTGAATAACCGAAATGTCAATCAACGCTTTTATGAAGAGACATTGGGAATGAAAGTATTAGTGGAAGAAGGAGCTCTCCTATCTTTAGGAGATGCCTCAAAAGTAGAGAAAATTGTCTTAGAAGAGTCACCGAGTATGCGTTCGCGTAAGGTCGAAGGTCCAAAGAAATTGGGTCGCATCGTGGTGAAAGTGGCACAAGCTCAAGAAATTGATTATTTGTTGGCCCGCCAGCCAGAAACAAGCGCCCTTTACCAAGGAGCTAATGGTCGCGCCTTTGAAGTTGTGTCTCCTCAAGGAGATACCATTTTCGTGCATGCTGAAGAAAATCTTGAAAGCCTAGAACCGTTGGAGAAAGCGCCTCTTGTTGACGTGCCAGAAGATTTCAAAGGTTTGACCAGCTTTGATGTGGACTTTCTTGAGGTCAATGTGGCCGATTTTGCTGAGGCTGAGAAGTTCTATAGCAACTTGCCAGCTTTGGCCCACTTTATCCATTTGCAGGAAGCTCAAGGAGAAGATCTCCAAGTGGAGAACAAGGTGACTTGGGATTTGAGCATGATCAAGGTCGAATTGGCATCTTTTGATGTGGAAGTCGTGAAAGAACGCTTGGGAGAAACTGTCGATTTTGTGCACCGTAAGGGAACTTTCTTGATTGCCAAAGATCCAAGTCAGATTGAACTCTGGTTTGAAGCCAATCAAGATCAGGTCCATATTTCTTATGAAGAATAAGAATGGAGTGATGAGCGTGAATGCAATCATCGAAAAAATTACCGAACAAATCCAAGAAGGCATCTATCCAGGTGCCTCTCTTGCGCTTTACCGCAAGGGTCAGTGGAGTGAGCACTATCTGGGACTAGCGGATCCTGAAAAAGGAGAGTCAGTAGTGGCTGACCTGGTCTATGATTTGGCCAGTGTCAGTAAGGTCGTCGGAGTCGCTACCATCTGTGCTTTTTTGTATGCGAAAGGGGAGCTTCCGCTCGATCGTCCCTTTAAAGAGTTTTACCCGCGTTTTGCTCATGAGAAGACGACCATCCGGGAACTCTTGACCCATACTTCTGGGCTGGATCCTTTTATCCCCAACCGGGATCAATTGGATGCGAGACAGTTGAAAACAGCTCTTGAAAATTTGCAGTTGAAAGAAGACAAGAGTTTTCATTACACCGACGTCAATTTTCTTCTGCTGGGCTTTTGGTTAGAAGACAGGTTTCACCAGCCCTTGGATCGTTTATTTGAAGAGCTGATCTTTACACCTTGGAAGATGACAGAGACACGGTTTGGACCGGTCGAAAAGGCGGTGCCAACGGTCCGTGGCCTTGCTTCTGGAAGTGTTCATGATCCCAAAGCGAGAGTATTGGGCTGTCATGCGGGAAGTGCTGGACTTTTTTCAACTGTTGCTGATCTAGAGCGCTTCTTAGAGCATTATCTGAAGGATGATTTTGCGCGTGACTTGTCTCAGAATTTTGCGCGTGAAGAGGGCAAGACCCGCGCTCTCGGATGGAATCTAGAGGGTGACTGGTTGGATCATACGGGCTATACTGGAACCTTCATCATGTACAATCGAAAGAGGCAGGAAGCTGTGATCTTTTTGTCTAACCGGACCTATGAGAAGGACGAACGGGCCCAATGGATCTTAGACCGCAACTCTTTGATGGACTTGATCAAACAAGAATGTGAAAAATAGAAATGGATGGCTGGGATGACGGATCCCGGCCTTTTCTTGTCTGTCCATAAGAAGGAGCTCTTCTGGGTGATTCATTTTTGGACTCCGTCTTAGGTTGGATTTCCTTCAAAAGCATCGCTTTTTTGGCTGATTTATATTAAAATAGTAATGACCTTAGTAGAGCGAGATGAATATGCATAAAGAGATAGGCGTCGGAAAGGCGCATAGTAAAATTATCTTAATTGGAGAGCATGCGGTGGTTTATGGTTATCCGGCTATTGCCCTGCCACTCCATCATATCGAAGTGATCTGCCAGATCATCCCGGCAGACAGTCCATGGATTTTGTTTGAAGATGACACATTGTCCATGGCGGTTTTTGCGTCTCTTGAGCACCTCGGGATTCGTGAGGCCCGGATTCGCTGTCGGATTCAGTCTATGGTACCGGAAAAACGGGGGATGGGGTCCTCTGCGGCGGTCAGTATCGCAGCTATTCGTGCAGTTTTTGACTATTATCAAGAGGAGCTGGACGATGAGACCTTAGAAATCCTGGTCAATCGAGCAGAAACCATTGCCCATATGAATCCAAGCGGTCTGGATGCCAAGACTTGTCTGAGCGATCAAGCCATTAAATTCATCCGGAATGTCGGCTTTTACCCGCTGGAGCTGGGTATAAAAGCGAGTTTGGTGATTGCGGATACGGGGATTCACGGCAATACCCGTGAGGCGATTCAAAAGGTTGAAGCCAAAGGGCAGGAAGTTTTATCCCATTTCCATGAGATTGGTCAGTTGACCCAGCAGGTGGAAGAGGCTCTAAAAATGAATGATCTAATGAGCCTAGGACAGGCTCTGACTACTTGTCATGACCACTTGAGAGCCGTAGGGGTCAGCTGTGAAAAAGCAGACCACCTGGTCGCCGTTGCCCTTGAAAATGGGGCCTTAGGTGCTAAAATGAGCGGAGGCGGCCTTGGAGGCTGTGTGATTGCCCTCGTCAAGGATTCTCGTGAAGCAGCAACCATTGCCCATGCATTAGAAAAAGAAGGAGCGCACCATACATGGATCGAAAACCTGTAAAGGCTAAGTCCTATGCCAATATCGCGATTATCAAATACTGGGGAAAAGAAGATGCCAAACAGATGGTCCCTTCGACCAGTTCGATTTCGTTGACCTTAGAGAATATGTATACAGAGACGAGTCTCTCTCCCTTACCAGCAGATGCGACTGCGCATGAATTTTACATCGATGGGGAATTCCAAAATCCAGCTGAGCAAGCCAAAATTGGAGCTGTGATTGATAGCTTGAAGCCAGCAGATGAAGCAGGATTTGTTCGGGTGGATACCAGCAACAACATGCCAACTGCAGCCGGTTTGTCCTCTAGCTCAAGCGGCCTCTCTGCTCTCGTCAAGGCTTGCAATCAGTACTATGATTTGGGCTTGAGTCAGGAGGAATTAGCTCAAAAAGCCAAGTTTGCTTCGGGTTCTTCTTCACGTTCTTTCTTTGGACCCTTAGCAGCTTGGGACAAAGAAAGTGGAGAAATTTATAAGGTCCAAACAGACCTAAAACTCGCGATGATCATGCTGGTCCTCAATGACAAGCAAAAGCCCGTTTCCAGCCGGGAAGGGATGAAACGTTGCATGGAGACCTCGACTAATTTCAAAGAATGGATCGAAGAGTCTCGACAAGATTACAAGGACATGCTGGACTATCTAGCTGGCAATGATTTTGAACGGGTCGGTCAGCTGACAGAGCGCAATGCCCTTGCTATGCATGCGACGACTAGAACAGCCACTCCAGCCTTTAGCTACTTGACAGAAGAAAGCCACAAAGCTATGGAATTTGTCCGTGAGCTTCGAGCTGCAGGCCATGCTTGTTACTTCACCATGGATGCAGGGCCAAACGTTAAGGTTCTCTGTTTAGAAGAAGACTTGGATCAGCTGGTGCCTTTATTTGACGCCCGCTATCGGACCATCGTATCTAAGACAAAGGACCCTCAAGATGAAGACTAAGTATCAGGTACAGACTGGAGGCAAGCTCTATCTAGCTGGAGAATACGCAGTGCTAACGCCTGGCTATGGAGCCGTGATTCAGTTTATTCCCATTTATCTGTCAGCTACTATCCAAGAATCTAGAAGCTATCAGCTAGCCTCAGATCTCTTTGGTTACCAGGTGGATTTGACCCCAAATAAGGACTACGCCTTGATTCAAGAGACCATTCGGCTCATGGAAGAGTGGCTGAAAGATCAGGGAATAGCCCCTAAACCGTTTGATCTTCACCTTAGAGGGACGTTGGGCGAAGAGGGGAAAAAGTATGGGATTGGTTCCAGCGGAAGTGTGGTCTTGCTCGTGATCAAGGCCATGGCTGCTCTGTATGAACTAGACTTAAGTCCAGATCTGCTCTTTCGACTAGCAGCAGTGGTCTTGGTGCAAAGAGGGGACAATGGTTCCATGGGCGATTTGGCTTGTATCGCCTTCGAGGACTTGATTTATTACCAATCCTTTGATCGGGCTTGGTTGCATGAAGTCTTGACTTCTCAGCCTCTTTCACAAGTTTTAGACCTGGATTGGGACTACCAGATCTGCTCGATCCAGCCAGCCATCTCTTATGATTTTCTGGTTGGTTGGACCAAGGAACCAGCGATTTCAAGTGATTTGATCCGCCAGGTCAAGGGAGCGATTAATGAAGTCTTTCTCAAAGAAAGTCAGAGCGCAGTGAAGATTCTTGAAAAAGGTCTCCGTGAAGGGAACAAAAAAGAAATTGAGACCAGTATCAAACGTGCCGATAAGAACCTAAAGTCTTTGAACCCTTTGATCTATACCCCAGCTCTAAAAGAGCTGCAAGAAGCGACAGAGGGCCTTTCTGTCTGTGCCAAATCCAGTGGTGCTGGAGGAGGCGACTGTGGAATCGCCCTTATTTTTGACCCAGTTGAGACTCAGACCTTGATAGAGCGCTGGAAGGAAAAGAATATTGAAGTCATTTACCAAGAAAGGATGGGAGATTCGTGAGCGAAAATCGAAAAGACCAGCATATTCGCTATGCCTTGGAGCAAAGCTCCTCCTATAATAGCTTTGATGAGATCGAGCTGATTCACCGATCCCTCCCCCTTGTGGATCTAGCGGAGATTGATTTGACAACCCATTTCGCAGGGCGTGATTGGGAGGTCCCTTTTTATATCAATGCTATGACAGGCGGGAGTAAACGGGCCAAAGAGATCAATCAAAAGTTGGCAGCAGTAGCCGAAGCCTGTGGGATTCTCTTTGTGACTGGCTCTTACAGCGCAGGGCTGAAGGATCCGAACGATCAATCGTATGCGGTCAAAAAAGACCATCCTCATCTTCTTTTAGCAACCAACATTGGCATCGATAAAGAGCCAGATTTGGGCTTGCGGACAGTGGAAGAGCTACACCCCCTCTTTCTTCAAGTCCATGTGAATCTGATGCAAGAGTTGCTCATGCCCGAAGGGGAGCGGATTTTCCACACTTGGAAAGACCATCTCAAGAGCTATGGGCAGGGCTTTCCAGTGCCTGTAGTCCTGAAGGAAGTTGGCTTTGGTATGGATCCCAAAACAGTTCAGGCAGCGCTAGATGCTGGGATCAAAACCGTCGATATTTCTGGTCGTGGTGGCACTAGTTTTGCCTATATTGAGAATCGTCGTGGTGGCAATCGCGCTTATCTGGATGATTGGGGACAATCAACTGCGCAGTGTCTCTTACAGTTACAGGATCAGATAGATCAGGTTGAGGTCCTAGCAAGTGGGGGCATTCGTCATCCCCTTGATATGGTCAAGGCCTTGGTCCTTGGAGCACGTGGCGTAGGACTTTCCCGCGTTTTTCTTGAGATGGTAGAGACTAAGAGTATTGAAGAAGTAATCGTCCTTGTCCAAGGCTGGAAAGAAGACCTCAGATTGCTCCTTTGTGCGCTCGGTTGTCAGAACCTGAAAGAGCTCCGTGAAGTCGACTATCTCCTCTATGGAAAATTGTGGCAAGCGAATCAACAGAGAAAATGAAGAAAAATCATTTTAGAAACTTTCCTTAGGTGAGTACGGACGTCAGCGAACTTCTACGAAGTTCCATGACTTAGTTTTGAACCTAAGGTTTCAAAACTCCCGAGTGCCTGAAACAAAAACGTTTCAGGCACTTTTCTCACAGCGGAAAGTTTTCGTATATTATGATTCATTTTGAAAATTAGAACTCTTTTATAGTTCTTTGAAGAATCACTTAACTTATTTTACTTAAAAATTAGTTCCTATTCGTTTAGGATTGGCAAAATAAGCCAATTCTTTCTTTTTTTTAAAAAGTGTTCTCCTCAAAAATTCTGATAGTTTACGAATTGTTTACGGTTGCTGGAATCGCTTGCAAAATAGGCTTGTAAAAGAGTATACTAAATAAGGAAAAACATTTTTAAAAAGGAGTTTAGGATGAAGAAGCACTATTTTCGATCAGCTGTAGCAGCCTTGCTTCCGCTTTTGTTGATTGCTCAACCTGTTGAGGCTTGTACAGGGTTCATCATCGGGAAGAAACTGACTGCTGACGGTTCGACCTTGGTAGGGCGTACAGAAGATTTAGAGCCAAACCATAATAAAAATTTTGTGGTCAGAGAGCGTGTCTACAATAAAAAAGGAGCCATCTTTGAGGATGCTGCCAATGGTTTTCAATATCCCTTGCCAGAGATTAGCTATAAGTATACAGCGGTTCCAGATGTCACCCCTGATCAGGGAATTTTTGACGAAGCAGGATTCAATGAATATGGGGTTTCCATTTCTGCCACTGTATCTGCTTCAGCAAATGACAAGATCCAAAAAGTGGATCCCTACGTCAAGGATGGCCTCGCAGAATCGGGCTTGACCAGTATCGTTCTCCCTAGTGTGAAAACCGCAAGAGAAGGGGTTGAACTCATTGCTAAGATCGTCGAAGAAAAAGGCGCTGCAGAAGGAAATATTGTGACCATTGCCGATAAAGAAGGCGTCTGGTATATGGAAATCCTATCTGGCCATCAATATGCAGCGATTCTCTTCCCAGAGGATCGATTTGCGGTCTTTCCAAATACCTTCTTCTTAGGGCATGTCGATCTATCAGATACCGAACGCACGATCGCTTCAAAAGATCTTGAAAAAGTCGCCAAAAAAGCCAATAGCTATAAGGAAGTGGATGAAAAATTCCACGTTTCTCAATCCTATAATCCGCCTTTGCAAGAAGCAGATCGCTCTCGGGTTTGGTCGGGAATCAAATCGCTAGACCCAAGCTCTCCTGTTAAATATGACGATGCGTCCTTTGACCTTCTTCATACAACCGATCGAAAATTAACCCTCCGCGATGCCATGAATCTCCAACGCAATCGTTTGGAAGGAACCAAATATAAACCACAGGATCAAATGGAGTTGGATGGAAAAGGCATTCCGAAAAAAGGAGAGTTTGATGCGGTTTATAAATACCCTATTTCCAATCCAAATGTCATGGAGGCCCATATTTTCCAACTGAAAGATGATGTCCCAGCAAGTGCAGGTGGAGGCACCATGTGGCTGTCGATGGGTAGTCCACGAAATGCTCCATACCTACCCTACTATGGCAATATTCTCAACACCTATCAAGCCTACCAAGAATTAGGGGATCATTACAATGATCGCTCTTGGTATTGGACCATTTCAAGAATCAATGACCTTGTGGCCAAGTATCCAGATTTATTCGAAGATGGGGCGATTCGTACTGAAATGGAACGATTGGAGTCTCAGTGGATGGTCGAACAAGATCTGAGTGATCAGGAACAAATCGCCCTTGCTTCTCAGCCTGAAGAAGCTAGTAAGAAGGCAACAGAGGAAAGCTTGGCGAGAGCTGAGAAAACCTTCGAACGCTTGCAAGAAATCAGAAAAGAAGCAGAACAAAAGGTAGCAGATGAACACGGAAAAAGTGCCCTGCAGGATCTAGATGACGAAGAAGATGCTGCTTATGAAGAAAAGATTGATCTCGTTGATTTTGACTATGATTACATTTTAGCAGCAGGCTTGTTCGGAGCAACCCTTCTAGCGATTGTGATCTACTTGATTCGCTCAAAGAAACAAAAGGGAGGAAAACAAGATGACTAAAATTCAAAGAGCCTCGATCTATCTTTTTCTACTGTTTGCAGGAATTGGCTTGGAGTTTGAACTCGGTCATCTTTCTCAACAAGAATTTAGCCAGTCTGCAGGCAGAGACTTGGTCTTAAACTTGTCTGTTTTAGCTGCTATTATTATCCCGCTCTATCTCTTTTCAAAACGATTGGCCAAGCAGTTGACTGTCCCAACCTATCTCTTATGGATTGCCATGTTTGGAGGAGCCTTCATAGCAGGCTGGTTGAGCTTTTCAGGCAATAGCTTGATTGATATTATGAATAGCCATGTGATCAAGGATGCCACTGTCTTTAACAAGTGGACCGATGCCTTGACGGCCCCATTTTCAGAGGAATTCTTTAAGGCTCTAGTTGCCTTTTGGGTTGTCTTGATGGTTGGCAAGAAAGATCTAAAAGCGATTCTAATTGCAGGCTTGGGCTCTGGCTTTGGTTTTCAAATCATTGAGGATTTAGGGTATGTTGCCCGCCAAACCAAAACCAGCCAATTAGCCGCTGTCACTGAGGCCATCAACCGGATCTCTGGTGGATTAGCTTCACATGCCCTCTATACAGCTGTTGTATCAGTTGGTGTCTTCCTCTTGTTGTCTCAAGTGACCCAGCAAAAGGAAAAACTTTTTGGGCTCTGGTGTGTTCTCTCAACAGTAGCCAATCACTTCTTATGGAACTCTCCGTTTTATGAAACAGACCATCGGATTAATCTTCTCGTCGGACTGCTCTTTGCCGTCCAAGTAGGGACCTTTATCGAAGTGGTGCTCTATACCAAGAAAAAGCCTGATCTGCCATTTTTAAAACAATAAGAAATTTTTTTCAAACACAAAAGAACTAAGACGTGGGTCTTAGTTCTTTTAATGTATACAAACTGTTTTTTACATAAAACAAGCTAAGTGATGCAGAATAATTAAAACTGACACATACCAATAGGCTCATTCAAACATACACTGAAACTTTCCGCAGTGAGAAAAGTGCTAGAAATAGGATTGTTTCTAGCACTCGGGAGTTTTGAAACTTTAGGTTCAAAACTAGGTCATGGAACTTCTTCGAAGTTCGCTGACGTCCGTACTCACCTAAGGAAAGTTTCAAAAATGACTTTGTCTTCAATCTGAAAACGAAAACCTTGTCTTAGTTCTTTATTTTCTCAATTCTTGTAAGAGTGTTTGTGCCTTCTCTAAGTTAAAGGGTTTGTTTTCAAGGAGTTGGCTGACCAATCGGGGAACTTCCTCTTCTTTAGCACCTGCTAGAAGGGCTAGGGAGCGTGCTTGGAGTTTCATATGTCCTGCTTGAATTCCTGTGGTGACAAGGGCTTTGAGGGCCGCGAAATTCTGCGCCAAACCGAGCGAAGCAATGATACCTGCTAATTCAATAGCAGAAGGCTCTCCTAGCAAACGGTGGCTGACTTGAACCGTTGGGTTGAGGCCAATCGAGCCTCCTTTTGTCGCAACCGGCATTGGTAGGGTGATCTCTCCATAGAGTTTTTTCTCTTCCGGCTGACTTGTCCAGTGACTCAAACCCTTGTAAGAACCATTTTGTGCAGCATAGGCATGGGCTCCTGCTTCGATGGCCCGCCAGTCATTGCCTGTTGCAAGGACCAGGGCATCAATCCCATTAAAAATTCCCTTGTTATGAGTGGCTGCACGGTAAGGATCCACTTGGGCTAGTTGGCTAGCTAGCTCCATCCGGTGGGCAATCTCAATGGCTTCCTCAGGATTTCGACTCAGTGCTTTAAAATCGATGGCACACCTTGCACTCACCAAAGAGCGAGTGGCCAAGTTGGATAAAATTGCCATCAAGGCCTGACCACCAGAGAGTTCCTGGATGCGATCAGTCAGAGCTTCTAACATGGTATTGAGCATATTGGCTCCCATGGCTTCTTTAGGATCGACAGCCAAGTAGACAATAAGAAAGTCCCCCTTGTTTTCGACCCAAAGATCTCTCGCTCCACCTCCACGCTTAACGATAGAAGGATAGGCTTTATTAGCCAACTGAAGAAGGGTTTCCTTGTCTTCTAGGATGCGCTTGCTAGCAACTTCCACGTCTTCAACCTCCGTCAGAGCAATCTCTCCGATCATTTGGCGCTGGTGCACCTGGGTGGTGAAGCCGTCTGAACGTTGGATGAGCTTGGCTGCAAAGCTGGCAGCCGCAACCACGGAAGGCTCTTCTGTGACCATGGGAAGTACATAGTCACGACCATTGATCAGGAAATAAGGAGCGAGGCTAAAAGGCAAGTCAAAAGTCGACAAGACATTTTCTGTCAATTGATCTGCAATAGAAAGGGGAAGTCCCTTTTGTTCTTTTAAGATCTGTGCTTCATCCCAAGTTAAGAGGCCTTCCTTCAGTAAGGCCTCTATGCGTTCTGTGGGAGAAAGTTTTGCAAAACCTGGTAATCGTGCCATTATTTTTCTACTTTCTGGTAAGTGCGTTGGTGTTCCTTGATCTCTGTCAAAGCAAAAGTTTGATGCGTAGCAGGCTCAAACACTTGATTGCCACTAGGATCTAGATCTACTTCCTCATAAAAGAGTCGTTCGTAGTCAGCAACACTAAGAACCGTACGTTGGTCCAGTTTTTCCATGCGTTTGTGATCTAAGAGTTGCTCAAAACCAGGAACAAGGTTAGCACTAAAGATCTCAGAAACCGCTCCACTTCCATAGCTAAAGAGGGCGATTCGGTCCCCAGCTTTGAGTTGGGGGTCATTTTCCAGTAGTGATAGCAAGCCTAGGAAAAGAGATCCAGTGTAGATATTTCCCACGCGTTGGCTGTATAGAATCGATTGATCAAAGTTGTATTGTAATTGATCTTTTTTCTCTTCTGATAATGACTTATCCAAGATTTTTTTCAAGCCCTTGAGAGCTAATTTTGGATAAGGTAAATGGAAGCAGACGGATGCAAAGTCTGTCAAGGTAAGGCCAGTCCGTTTCTGGTATTCCGCCCAGGTTGTTTTCAGAGAATCTAGATATTGTTGCGTTGAATAAATCCCATTCACGAAGGGAGTTGTCGCATAATTTGGACGCCAAAAATCCATGACATCGCGTGTTTGGGCAACATTATCATCGTTAAAAGATAGAATACGAGGATTTTGGCTGATCAGCATAGCAACCGCTCCAGCCCCCTGTGTTGGTTCTCCAGGAGTTCCAATTCCGTATTTAGCAATGTCACTGGCAATGACCAAAACCTTACTCTGTGGAAATTTTTCAACATGGAGTTTAGCATAATCCAAGGCAGCAGTCGCAGCATAGCAGGCTTCTTTCATCTCAAAAGAGCGGGCGAAAGGCTGGATATCTAGTAAGCCATGGACAAACACAGCAGCAGCCTTACTCTGGTCAATTCCAGATTCTGTCGCAAGAATCACCATGTCGATCGCTTCTTTATCTTCGTCTGTTAAAATATCATCTGCTGCAGTAGCAGCCAATGTGACGATGTCTTCTGTGATCGGTGCAACACTTTGTTCTTTTAAGAGAAGACCCTTGCTCAGTTTTTCGGGATCAGTATCACGAGCAGCAGCCAAATCTTTTAAACGCAAGACATAAGGACTCGTCGCAAAACCAATCTTATCAATCCCAATTGTCATTCTTAACCTCTTTTTTATTTGATATCTACTAGTATATTTCGTTACTATTTTACCATATTTAAGGGTAAAACTCCCTTGAAAAAGCTAGATCAGCAAGGAAATCATTCTCGGGACCGATTTTGCAATGTTTCATAGAAAAAATAGAAAATCTATAAAAAAAGCCATCCTTAGATGACTTTTCAACTCTTATCCTTGCTTATCTTTTTTAGGATTGCTCATGATTCGTATGAAGAGTTCTTTGCATTTGTCTCTTAGAACTTTTTCGTAGAAGACGATTAAAGCGATGTACACAATCAGAAAGTTCAAGGTCAGATAGAACAAGTCAAATGAATTACGGGCATAGTAAGTCGCTGATTGATAGGAGGGGAAGGCTCCTAGGATCATCCAAGGAAGATACTTGATATACTTGTTTACCATCCTACAGCACCTCGCATCCTTTAAAGGATTTGTTATTTCACTATCATTGTACTACTTTTAAACAAAAATACAAGCGATTACATAGATAAGTTTTGAAAAACCAATGCTAGTTGGCATTGGTCATTTTTCTTTTTTGATGGCGTTGGTAAGAATGGTAGAGTTTCAAGACAACGGAGCCGCTAGCCATCCCGATGGAGATCACCAAGGCCAGAATAACCACCAGTGTCACGCTGGTTACTGCCTGGCGATATTGCCCACTGACAAAGAAGGAAGTGGTTCGATAGGAAATATATCCAGGAACCAATGGGGCTAGAATGGACAACATAAAGACCACGACAGGCGTCTTGAGAATAATACTTAAAATCTGACTGATACAGGAGCCGACAATGGCTGCGATAAAGGTTGCAACGATGACATTGGTAGGCCCTTTCAGGATATAGTAAAGTAGCCAGATGCCCATACCGAGGATTCCTCCAGGAATCAACATGGAGCGCTGCACATTTAGGACGATTAAAAAGGTGATGATGGCAATCAAACTGGCCACCGCTTGGATTAAAAATTCAGTTAGGTTCATCATTTTATTTCATAAGGACGAGGGCGACCGTTGTACCGGCACCAAGTGCAAGAGTAATGAGGAGAGTCTCAAAGAGTTTGCTCATCCCAGAATTGAGGTGGTAATTCATCAGATCTCGGACGGCATTGGTCATAGCGATTCCAGGAACGAAGGGCATGACACAGCCTGCGATAATGAGATCGGTATTGGAAGGAAAACCACTATAGCGCGTCCAGATATGGGCCAAAAAACCAAAGACAAAGGCGGCCGCAAAGGCAGTGGCAAAAGGAATGCGAACGTATTTCTCAACGACAAGAGAAAAAGCAAAGGCAAAGACAGTCGCAATACCCGCTCCAATCGCATCATAGAAATTTCCTCCAAACATGATGGAGAAGAAAGGAGCACTGAGGGTTGCCGCAATGGTCAACTGAAGATTGGTATAAGGAACTCGCTTCATTTTCAACTCGCTCAGGGCTTGGTAGGCTTGCTCGAGATCGATCTCTCCAGAGACGAGTTGACGAGAGATCTGATTGACATCACAGACCTTTTCGATATTGTAATTGGTCCGCAAGATCCGTTTCATGCGCGTGACATTGGCATTCTCAATTGAAAAGAAAATAGCGACTGGCATCGCTAAAACATTGCAATCGACGATTCCCTGTGAATGGGCGATCCGGATCATGGTATCTTCGACCCGGTGAATCTCAGAACCGCTCTCTATCAGGAGGGTTCCAGCTAACATCAGGACGTCGATCACTTGGTTGATCAGTTTTGACTCTTCCATAATATCCTTCTTACTAAATAATCTGTTTCTATTATAGCAAAAAAGGACGAGAGACAGAACTAAAATCTGACAATTCTAGTTTGTTTCTTATCCTTTCTAAATTCATTTAGAATAGCTATTGTTTAGGTTTATCATTCGTTAACTCAGGTGGTGGTGCTGCACGGTGCTATCCTGGACGAGAAGGGTTGCTAAAAAGATCAGTGCAATCAGGATAAAGAGCCAAATAATAGCGAAAATAAATGTTAAAAACATAGGATCACCCCTTCTATCTTATTTACAGCTCTACTATAACACTTGGAGAAAGCGCTGTCAAACCCTATATAGTAAGCTCTTAAACTCTTTCAAAATTCAGAATACTCTTGCGATGGGGATGAAAAAAACCAGCCGTTTCCGACTGGTTTTTTAAGATCTATTTGAATCTTAGTTCAAGGCATCATCCATTGAAAGAACTTCGTGGAAGACACGTTGTGTCAATTCAGTTTTTTGTTCTGGAGTGAGGTATTTAGTGTTTACACAGTATCCAGAGATACGAACGATGACGTCTTCACCTGACATGATCTTTTCGTAAACATCGTTCAAGTCCATAACGTTCAAGTTAACGTGTTGTCCACCGTTTTCGAAGTATCCATCAAGGATGGTTACCAAGTTATCAACTTGTTCGTCACGAGTTTTACCAAGAGCACGTGGTGAAACTTGAGTAGTGAGTGAGATACCGTCAGCTGCATAACCAAAGTCAAGGCTAGCAAGTGAGTTCAAGTTTTGCAACCATCCACCTTTCGCTTTGTTAGATGGGTTAGCACCTGGTGAGAAGAATTCCAATTTAGACAAGTTCACAGAACCATCTTCGTTGAGGTATACCCCTTTGTGGACTGGTGAGTTACCAGTTTGTTTAGAGTAAGCAACGTTAGAAGTGATGGTAAGAAGTGAAACTGTAGCTTCAGCGTTCTTGTAAAGTTTGTGGCTGCGAAGACGAGTAGTGTAAGCTTCGATCAACCATTCTGCCAATTCGTTAGAACGTGGGTCATCTTCACCCCAACGTGGGTATTCACCGATTGTTTCGTAGTCGTAGATGTAGCCATCTTCGTCACGGATTGGTTTAACAGTAGCGTATTTGATTGCTGACAATGTATCAACAGTGTTGGCAAATCCACAGATACCGAATCCCATGTTTGCGCGTTGGTGAGTTGGCAAGAAGGCCATTTGAACTGCTTCGTAGTTGTACTTATCAGTCATGTAGTGGATGATGTTCAAAGCATCTACGTAAGTGTCTGTCAACCAGTCAAGAGATTTTTCGAAGTTTGCTTTAACAGATTCGAATTCAAGAACTTCGTCACGGATTGGATCGATGTCAAATACTTTGTAGTCTTTATGAACATCGTCGTAACCACCGTTCAAACCAGTAAGAAGAGCTTTAAGCACGTTAACACGAGCACCGAAGTATTGGATGTTGTGGCGTTGTTCTTCGTTTTCTGGGTCAAGTGGAGATACACAACATGAGATACAGCTCATTTCACCGTATCCGTCTTTGGCCATTGTTGTTACACCTTCGTATTGGATAGAAGAGTGTTTGTGGCTCATGTGCATACAGTAGCGACGGAAGCTATATGGCAATTTGTCAGTCCAAAGAACTGTCAAGTTTGGTTCTGGAGAGTTACCGATGTTGTCCAAAGTGTTCAAGAAACGGTAGTCCATCTTAGTAACACGGTGACGTCCGTCGTTACCCATACCAGCCATAGAAGTTGTGATGAAGGTTGGGTCACCTGAGTACAATTGGTCGTAAGCTTTTGTACGAGCAAATTTAACAGTACGCAATTTCATAACGAAATCGTCAACGAATTCTTGGATTTCTGATTCAGTAAATGTACCACGAGCCAAGTCACGTTCAGCGTAGATATCCAAAACGATTGGCACACGTCCAAGAGAAGTAGCAGCACCGTTGATCACACGGCAGACAGCCATGAAGGCGATGTTTGTCCATTGGATCGCTTCTTTTGTATCGAAGGCAGGACGACGTACGTCTACACCATAAAGGTCACCCAATTTAACAACTTCTTGAAGTGCTTGGTATTGAAGGTTTACTTCTTCACGAAGACGGATTGATTCTTCATCAATTTCAGTAATAGAGTTCCAGTCGTTTGCTTTTTCAGCCATCAAGTAGTCAGCACCGTAAAGAGCCAAACGAGCATAAACCCCGATGATACGTCCACGAGAGTAAGCATCTGGAAGACCAGTTACAGTGTGAGCGTGACGAGCACGACGGATGTTAGAAGTGTAAGCGCGGAAGATACCGTCGTTTACAGTTGTAACGTATTTTGTGAAGATTTCATGAACTGCAGGATCTGGTTCGTATCCATTTTCTTTCAAAGTAGTTTCTGCCATACGGATACCACCACGAGGCATAAAGTTCAATTTGAACAATTCATCATTTTGGATACCGAAGATCACTTCGTTTTCTTTATCGATATATCCAGCTGCGATATCAGCGATAGATGTTGGACGGTTATCGTATGGGAAACGAGTTTCTTCATAATGAGCTTTCGTTTCTTCAACAATTTTTTTGATGTGAAGAGAACGTTCAGTTGGACCAGCTAGGAAGCTTTCATCTCCATCATATGGTGTGTAGTTAGCTTGAACGAAGCGAGAAACGCTTGCTTTTTCTTTCCAATCTTCACCTTTGAAGCCTTCCCAGGCTTTGTCAAAAATATCTTGTGCTTCAACGACTGTTTTAACAACCATTTTTATTTTCCTCTATTGTCTTTCTAGCAACTATATCTGTTGCACTTACAATAGTAGTATACCATACAGAAATCGGTTACACAAAGGCGAATTGCGAAAAACAGCAGATTCTTTTGTAATACAGTTTCAAATCCTCTGCGATACTGTACTATATTTTTGAAAACAAACACAGTTTTTCAACAATTTTCATGTTTTCTGGAGAGCCGATTTTTGCAATTCTGAAATTTTCTTCCTATAATAGAAAGAAAGGAGGGTGAAAAATGCTGATATTTCCATTAGTGAATGATACCAGTCGCAAGATTATTCATATTGATATGGATGCATTTTTTGCTGCCGTCGAAGAAAGAGACAACCCTAGTTTAAAGGGTAAGCCTGTCGTGATTGGCCAGGACCCTCGTCAGTCAGGAGGGAGAGGTGTTGTCTCGACTTGTAACTATGAAGCAAGGAAATATGGCATTCATTCAGCTATGAGCTCTAAAGAAGCGCTGGACCTTTGTCCTCAAGCCATTTTTATCTCTGGAAATTATGAGAAATACCGAGAAGTAGGTGAGCAGGTCCGTGAGATTTTCAAGCGTTATACAGATCTCATCGAGCCCATGAGTATTGATGAAGCCTATCTAGATGTGACGGAAAATAAAATCCAGAGCAAATCAGCTGTCAAAATCGCCCGCTTGATTCAGCATGCTATCTGGGAAGAGTTGCATCTCACAGCTTCAGCGGGTGTTTCTTATAATAAGTTTTTGGCCAAGATGGCGAGTGACTACCAAAAGCCTCGTGGCCTAACGGTGGTCTTACCGGAGGACGCTGAGGATTTCCTGAGCCAAATGGACATTGCCAAATTTCATGGAGTAGGAAAGAAGACAGTAGAGAGACTACATGAGATGGGTGTCTATACTGGCGCGGATCTTTTAGTCATCCCGGAGATGACTTTGATTGATCGGTTTGGGCGATTTGGCTATGATCTCTTTCGCAAGGCACGAGGGATTCATAATAGCCCTGTCAAAAGTCACCGCATCCGCAAGTCGATCGGAAAAGAGCGGACCTACCGCAAGCTCCTTTATGCTGAGGATGATATTTTAGAAGAAATTGCCAATCTGTCCAGTAAGGTGGCCCAATCGCTGGAAAAACATGGCAAGCAAGGAAAGACCTTGGTCTTAAAAGTGCGCTATGGAGACTTTACCACCTTGACTAAGCGTATCACCTTGACGGAGCCAACGCGAGATGCTGAGCGCATCAATCGTTCAGCGCGTCACATTTTTCAAGAAATCGAATCGATAAATACAGGAATCCGCCTCTTGGGTGTCACCATGACCAATTTCGTCGATCATACTGAACTGCCTCTGGTAGAGGAAGAAAAAGACAACTAGTCTGTTCACTAGTCGTCTTTTTTGATATCAAAGAAGGCTGCAATCTCTTCTTCTGTTAGTCCAATCATAGGCGAGATGGTGTGGAGATTGTCTTCTGTTAGTCGATAGACAGTAGGTTTAGACGTCTCTGCTTTCGTTTCAACAGTTTCTTCCTTGCTTCGTGCAGATTCGACTGTAGCAGAAGCCGTTGCAAGGGATGAAGAATAGTCTGTGGTTGCTTCGCCTCCGTCCAGTTCCTTGAAGCGTTCAACCAAATAGGTCTTGCGCGCTGTACCTGTATTTTTAGTAGCGAAATCAAAGGCGCTGTATTCTCCTAAGAGAATCAGCTTGCTCTTTGAGCGCGTGATGGCGGTATAGATCAAATTACGCTGCAACATCCGGTGGCTTTGATTGGTAATGGGTAAAATCACCACAGGAAATTCGCTTCCTTGCGATTTGTGAATACTCATCGCATAGGCTAAGCGAATCTTGTACCATTCATTGCGCGGATAGACGATTTCATTGCCATCAAATTGGATAGTCAATTCATCTTGCTTGGATTCTGTATATTTTCCTGGGAGAAGATCGGTAATGTAGCCGATATCTCCGTTAAAGACATTGCTTTCTGCATCATTGACCAGATGGATGACCTTGTCTCCATCGCGGTATTGGCAGTCTGGCGTGTCAAAGACGACCTGATCTTTGACAGCTGGATTGAGAAGGTCTTGCATGAGCGTATTGATATTGTCAATGCCGGCCTGGCCCTTGTACATGGGTGCCAAGACTTGGATATCTCGAGCAGGGATTTGACTACGAAGGGCAGCAGAAGTGATTTGTTCGATCATCTTAGGGATGTGTTCGCTTCCGGCTTCGAAATAAGAGCGGTCGGCTTTTCGTTCTGTGAAATCTTGAGGAAGCTTGCCCTGGCGAATATCTCCTGCTAGTGAGACAATGGTCGAGTCCTCACTCTGTCGGAAAATATGTTCCAGTTTGGTCTGAGGGATGCTCGGAATCTGCAAGAGATCAGCCAAGACCTGACCAGGGCTGACGGAAGGTAATTGGTCGGCATCTCCCACAATCAAGAGTTTCGTATCCGTTGCAATGTTGCTAAGTAATTGATTAGCCAGCCAGGTATCAACCATGGAAAATTCGTCCACAATGATAAAGTCTGCATCCAGATAGTCCTCTAAGTGGCTGGTGTCATCATCTCCTGTCATCCCCAAATGGCGGTGGATGGTGGCGCTCGGAAGTCCTGTCAGCTCATTCATGCGCCTAGCTGCCCGTCCCGTTGGAGCAGCCAAGAGGATCGGCAGGTCTTGTTTCTTGCGAAGATCCAGTTGGTGGAGTTGGGCATAGACACTGATCATCCCATTAATAACGGTAGTCTTTCCTGTCCCAGGACCCCCAGTGAGGATAAAGACCTTGTTTTGGATAGCCTGGTGAATGGCCTCTTTTTGAATGGCATCGTAGCGAATCCCCAGATCTTTTTCAACCGCCTCGATAGCCCGGTTGATTTTCTCGGCTTCAAATGAAGCTTGCTTTCCTTTTTCCAACAATCGACCAATATGGCTGCGAATGCCTTCCTCCGCAAAGAAGAGGCTGTTGTCAAAGATCTTGGTGTCCACATTTTGAACCTTGTCTTCCTCAATGAGGCGTCCTAATTCTTGGGCGACAGTGGAAGGATCCAATTCTATTGGCCGAGCTGATTCTAACAGGTCAATGGTATAGCGCAGGAGATCCTTGGCTTCGATATAGGTATTTCCAGTCTCGATAGAGTAGCTAAAGAGGCTGTGGATCAGACCCGCGCGGAAACGCTCAGGAGCGTCACTAGCAATGCCCAATTCTTCTGCCAATTGGTCCGCGATTTTAAAGCCCATGCCTTGGATATCTTCCACCAATTGGTAGGGCTGTTGCTCCACGATCTGGAGGGTTTCTTCTTTATAAAAGTCTTGGATCTGAAAGGCCAATTTATTGGGAATGCCATAGTTGGCTAGTTGGGCGAGAATGCGCTCCGTCCCGTAATTCTGACGGAGTTTTTCTACAAAAGCCAGGCGGTTTTTCTTGGAGAGGCCTGTGATTTCTTCTAATTTTTCAGGGGCCTCCAAAATTTTGTCAATGGTATCGTCCCCATAGAGGTCCACGATTTTTTGGGCTGTTTTGAGACCAATTCCTTTAAAGTGATCACTAGAAAAATATTTCACTAAGCCCTTGCTAGAGGGTTTGGCACGTTCATAGCGACTGATTTTGAGCTGCTCTCCGTATTTAGGATGATGGACCAGCTCCCCCCAGAAGGTGTAGTCTTCGCCTTCCATGATATCTGCCATGGTGCCCGTCACAATAATCTCAAAATCATTAAAGTTTTCGGCATCGGTATCGCTGATATCGAGCAAGAGGATTCGAAAAAAACTGCTAGGATTTTCAAAAATAATGCGCTCAATAGTACCAGAAAAATAATATTCCATCATTTCTTTCCTTTTTATAAAGCAAGGCTGGGACATACTTGTCTCAGCCTCAGTCTGTTAATCTATACTAATAAGTTTTGAAAGGGTAGATCGGCCATAGTCTAAAGACGGCTTGCCCTTTGATTTGTTCTTTCTTGAAAGCTCCGACCTGACGGCTATCTTTTGAAACGATCCGGTCATCTCCAAGTAGGAGGTATTCATCGTCGAGCAACTTCAAGGTAAATTTAGGATTGCCATCCTTGTCTACTGTAAAAGCTTGGGCTGTATTGGCCAATTGGCGGAAGAGTTCTCCGTTTTCTTCGAACCCTTTTCCAGTGTAGGTCGATTGCAATTTATCTTTTTTGAAACGAGCAATGTAGTCTTTCAAATAGGGCTCATTGGTCTTTTTCCCATTGATGTAGAGGGTATCGTTATCGTATTGGATGGTATCTCCAGGAAGACCGATGACCCGCTTGACAATGTCCTTGGTTTTGCCGTCGTCGTCTTTTTCATTGGCAACGACAATGTCGAAACGATCAATTGAGAGGTGGTTGACCACAAGGAGATACTCGCTATCTGCTAGGGTTGGATCCATCGAATGGCCGTCCACCTTGACCGGAGCCCAGAGGTAGATGCGAGAGGCGATAATGAGACCAACAATAATACTGAAGAGGCCCCATTCTTTAAGGAATCTCACCACTGGTGAGCTAGATGACTGTTTTGAACTTCTTTTTGACATAACTTATCTTTCTAGTAATTTCTTTGCTTTTTCTGTGTTTTTAAAATGGAGTTTGGCACAATAACCCAGAGCCTTCATCCCGTAGGTCTGAAGCAATTTAGCAGCGACTTGGTCTGACTTCGCCCCTGCTCCACTAGGGAGATTAAAGCCCAGTTCCTTGCCCAGATCTTCTAGATTTTGAAGGAAGAGATTGCGGGCGATGATGGAACTAACTGCAACCGCTAAATATTTGCTTTCTGCTTTTTCTTCCAACTCAATGGCTTGGGTGACCTGATTTTTTTCAGCTTTCACGTATTTTTGGTAGTTTTTAGCCGTCGTAAAGGCATCGATCACAATTCGTTCTGCTTGGATTCCTTTATTCAATAGAAGATAGATAGCCTGATTGTGCAGGGCCACTTTGACCGAAACAGCATTGTAGCCAGAAGCAATGACTTCATTGTACTTCTTTGGAGACAATAAGAGTGCTTGGTGCTGGATGTTTTCCTCAAGGAGAGGAGCCAATTGCTGAATTTTTCGATCATCCAAGGTCTTTGAATCCCCAACACCGAGCTTTTTTAGCCAGTCGTGCTGGTCAGGTGTGACAAAGGATGCAACGACGGTGAGTCCACCAAAATAAGAGCCGTTTCCAACCTCGTCGGTTCCGATCATGGCTAAATCTTGTCCTGCAGATGAAGTAGTAGAACCTTTAGGGTTCTCAGCATCTTGCCCGAAAAAGGCCAGGTAAGGAGTCAGGTCATTGCCCTGAAGCAAGACTTTTCCAGACTTGTAGATCGAAACGGTCGCTCCCTCTAGTCGAAAGAAATAATCCATATGAGGATTCTTGCTTTGAGAGAGAGAACGGCGATAGGTATGGACAAAATCAAGGATTTGCTCCTGTGTTGGAGTGAGTGTCATACTTTCCATAACCACTATTGTACCACAAATTCAGGGAGAGAGGGAGCAAAAAGAAAGAAAGAATCCACTGGAAAATCCCTGTGAAGAGGGGCTTTGCTACTGACAAAGCTAGCCATTTTTGATATAATACCGTGAGGTGATTTTTATGGCGAGCTTAAATAGATATAAATTTACATTTGGAAACAAAGCGCTCACTTTAACAACCAACCATGATAATTTGTTTATGGAAGAAGTCGAACGTGTTGCGAAAGAAAAATACCAAGCAATTAAGGAACAAATGCCAGAGGCAGATGATGAAACCATCGCGATCCTATTGGCAGTAAATAGTTTGTCCATGCAACTAAATCGCGAGATCGAGTTTGACGACAAAGAAAAAGAATTAGATGATTTTCGTCGCAAGGCTTTAGACGACTTAAAGGATAAATCATCCAAATAAGAGGAGATACATGTTAACTTTCTTAATCTTATTGATTTTGGCATGGAGCTTTTATATTGGCTATGCAAGAGGGATTATCCTCCAGTCCTATTATTTTCTAGTGACCTTAGTGGCCCTCTTGATTGCAGGTGGCAGCTACAAGGGACTGGCCAAGGTGTTGTCTCTATGGGTTCCTTTTTCGAGTCCCACCCAGCAATCGGTGAATTATTTTTATGCCAACCGCTACCTATTTCAATTAGATGACATCTTTTATGCAGGTTTAGCTTATGTGTTGATTTTTGCGATGATCTACCTGATTGGTCGTGTGATCGGGATCTTTATGCACTTGGTACCCCAGCCAGAAAAACTGGAGGATCGCAAGTATCAAATTGGAGCGGGGGTGATCGCCGTCGTGATAACTCTTTTGGTCATTCAAATGGGCTTGACTGTCCTCTCAACGGTTCCCATGGCTTCCATCCAAAATAGACTCAATGCAAGTGGATTGATCCGCTTTATCATCCTTCATACCCCGATCAGTTCCAGTCTGTTCCACAACTTGTGGGTGACTGCGATTATCGGAGCTTAAGGAGCAAAAATGAAGAAAGGAGTGAGACAAGTCCGATTTAAAGAAGGACGCTCACTTTTTTTGTAGGAGAAATATGAACAAAAAAATCTTAGATATTCTGGAGTTTGACAAGGTCAAGCAACTCTTTGAACCCTATCTACAGACAGAACAAGGGGAGATGGAGCTAGCAGCCCTTACTCCAACTGATAAAAAAGAAAGCATCGAAACGGCCTTTATGGAGCTAGAAGATATGGAGCAGATCCTCTTGGAAGAGCCTCGTTTTGCCGTGTCGACCATTCAAGATGTTCGTCCAGTGGCCAAGCGTTTGGAGATGGAGGCATCCCTCAATATTGATGAATTACTAGCGTTAAAAGCTGTCCTTCGGGTGACACATGAGCTCAAGGATTTCTACGACAACTTGGAAAATGTCCGTCTGGAAAGCCTCAATCGCCTCTTTGACAATTTGGTGGATCTTCCTCGCCTACAAGGTGGGCTTCAAGCTATCAACGAAGGAGGTTTTGTCGAGTCTTTTGCCAGTGAAAAATTGGCCAAAATCCGTCGCCGAATCCAGGAAAATGAACACCAGGTTAGAGAGATTCTACAAGACCTGCTGAAAAGCAAGGCCGATATGTTAGCGGATGCTGTGATTGCTAGTCGGAATGGCCGCAATGTTCTACCCGTAAAAAATACCTATCGCAACCGGATTGCAGGGGTGGTCCACGATATCTCAGCCAGCGGGAATACCGTTTATATCGAGCCCCGGTCAGTCGTCAATCTTAATGAAGAAATCGCCAACCATCGAGCCGATGAACGGTATGAAATCATTCAGATTCTGGAGGAATTGTCTGACACCCTGCGCCCTCACGCAGCAGAGATTGCTAACAACGCTTGGATTATCGGTCACTTAGACTTGATCAAGGCCAAGTATCGGTTTATGCGCGATTGTAAGGCAGTGGTACCAGAGGTTAGTAACAATCGCTCTATTCAGCTCTTGCAACTACGTCATCCCTTGATTGAAAATGCCGTCGCGAATGACCTGCATTTTACCGAGGACTTGACAGAAATTGTGATTACCGGTCCCAATACAGGGGGGAAAACCATCATGCTAAAAACGCTGGGACTAGCGCAAATTATGGCCCAGTCTGGTCTTCCCATCCTAGCGGATCCAGGTAGTCGTGTGGGGATCTTCTCACAGGTCTTTGCAGATATTGGAGATGAACAATCGATCGAGCAGAGCTTGTCGACCTTCTCCAGTCATATGACCAATATCGTATCTATCTTACATCAAGTGGATACCGCCTCCTTGATCCTTCTGGATGAGTTGGGGGCTGGAACCGATCCTCAAGAGGGGGCTGGCCTTGCTATTGCCATTCTAGAAGACCTGCGCTTACGCGGGATTAAGACCATGGCGACAACCCACTATCCAGAGCTCAAGGCCTACGGGATTGAGACTGCAGGAGTGCAAAATGCCAGCATGGAATTTGATACAGCGAGTCTGCGTCCGACCTATCGCTTCATGCAAGGAGTTCCTGGCCGCTCCAATGCCTTTGAAATTGCCCGCCGTTTGGGCTTGTCTGAGACTATTATCCAGGATGCCATGAAGATGACCAATACGGATAATGATGTCAATCAAATTATTGAAAAATTGGAGGCGCAGACCTTAGAAAGTCGCAAGCGCTTGGATACCATTCAAGAGGTCGAGCAAGAAAATCTCAAATTCAATCGCGCTCTTCGAAAGCTCTATAACGAATTGACCAGAGAGAGAGAAACAGAGCTCAATAAGGCAAGAGAAGAGGCCAAGGAAATTGTGGACATGGCCCTCTCAGAGAGTGACCGTATCCTTCAAGGGCTTCACGCTAAATCCCAGTTAAAACCACATGAGATCATTGAGGCCAAGGCTCAGTTGAAAAAACTAGCGCCTGAAACCGTTGACCTTTCTAAAAACAAGGTCTTGAAAAAAGCTAAAAAGGCGCGTGCTCCTAAGGTAGGTGATGAAATCTTGGTTATCAGCTATGGCCAACGCGGAACCCTGGTCAAGCAACTCAAAGATGGCCGCTGGGAGGCGCAAGTCGGCTTGATCAAGATGACCTTGGAAGAAAAAGAATTCAACCTCATCAAGGCTGAAAAAGAAGCGGCTCAACCTAAGAAACGCCAGGTGAATGTCGTCAAGCGCTCCAACACGAGCGGGCCGAGAGCGCGTCTGGACCTCCGTGGAAAACGCTATGAAGAGGCTATGCAAGAGCTAGATGGTTTTATCGATCAGGCTCTGCTCAACAACATGGCTCAAGTCGATATCATCCACGGGATCGGTACAGGGGTCATCCGTGAAGGGGTGACAAAATACCTCCGCCGCAACAAGCATGTCAAGAGTTTTGAATATGCCCCACAAAATGCAGGTGGAAGCGGCGCAACCATTGTCACGTTTAAAGGCTAAGTTAAGCCCTAGTTGTTCATCAGCTAGATCCAGATTGAAGAAAAAGTTATCTTAGAAACTTTCCTTAGGTGAGTACGGACGTCAGCCAACTTCGAAGAAGTTCCATGACTTAGTTTTGAACCTAAGGTTTCAAAACTCCCGAGTGCATGAAACAATTATGTTTCAGGCACTTTTCTCACGGCGGAAAGTTTCAGTATTTGTCTGAATGAGCCTATTAGTATGTATCAATTTTAATTATTCTATATCAGTTAAGTTGTTTTAAGTAAAAATTTTATCTACATTCTAAATCCTAGCTGTTTATCAGCTAGGGTTTTTAAAACTTTATAAAATGAAAATGATTGAAAAATATTGAAAGCGATCCGTTTTCAAATCTGATTTTCAGTAGGTTCTCCCTTTTAAAAGTGCTATAATAGAGGCAATGAATGATTTGGGAGGATACGCATGCGTAAACGTGAAAGTGCAGATTCGTGTACAACGATTCTAGTCGGAAAAAATGCTAGCTATGATGGTTCGACCATTGTAGCACGAACAGAGGATTCTCAAAATGGCGTTTTTACGCCTAAGAAATTGATCGTGGTCAAACCAGAAGATCAACCGCGTCATTACAAGTCTATTTTATCATCTTTTGAAATCGACTTACCAGATAATCCAGTTCGCTATACGGCGGTACCAGATGCCATTCCGAAAGACGGGATCTGGGGAGAAGCTGGGATCAATATCTACAATGTCGCCATGAGTGAGACAGAGACCATTACGACTAATAGCCGTGTGCTAGGGGCCGATCCTCTTGTAGAGAGTGGCATCGGTGAGGAAGACATGCTGACCTTGGTCTTGCCTTATGTCAAGACTGCCCGCGAAGGGGTTTTGCGTCTCGGAAAGATTTTAGAAGAGTACGGAACCTATGAATCTAACGGGATCGCCATTTCAGATGTGAATGAAATCTGGTGGTTAGAAACCATCGGAGGTCACCACTGGATGGCGCGCCGTGTACCAGATGATGCCTATGTGACTAACCCGAACCAACTGGGAAGTGATTATTTTGAATTTGGCAATCCCGATGAGTTTCTTTGTGACCCGAATCTTGAAAAGTTTGTCACAGAGCACCATTTGATTCTGGATCAAGAAGGGAAAGGCTTTAATCCACGCTATGCCTTTGGTAGCCAAAAAGACAAGGACCGTCACTACAATACACCGCGGGCTTGGGCCATCCAGCGTTTCCTCAATCCTGAAATCGAGCAGGATCCACGGAGTTTTGAGATTCCTTGGTGTCAAAAACCTTATCGCAAGGTAACGATTGAAGATGTCAAATATGTCTTGAGCAACCACTACCAAGACACTATCTACGATCCTTATGGCCCTGAAGGAGATCACGTGAGTCAGCGGACCTTCCGGACGATCGGGATCAACCGGACCAGCCAGACAGCGATTCTGCAATTGCGTCCCAATAAACCACAAGAAACGACAGGCATCCAATGGATTTCTTATGGCTCCATGCCATACAATACAGCTGTTCCTTTCTTTGCCCAAGTGGATACAACGCCAGACTACTTTGCCAATACGACGGCTAAGGTAACTACGGATTCCTTCTACTGGGCTAACCGGATTATTGCGGGACTAGCTGACCCTCACTATGCTCACCATGTTGGGGATCTAGATGACTACCAAGAATCGACAATGGCTTGGGGACATGCACGCATCAATAAAGTCGATCGTGCACTTGCAGCAGGTGAAACCGTTGATTTTGAGACGGAAAACCAAGCCATGAGTGATCAAATCCAGGAAGCGACAGATCAACTCTTGGACAAGATTTTGCTCGATGCTAGCAACCTCATGACCAATCACTTCTCCTTGAGTGATTAAAAACTGTGCATTTTCAGGTAGTTTACAAGATATTTTCAGAAATGATTGACAAACTTTTGAAAATCGATTAAAATAGAGAAAATTACATACGACCGAATGAAGTTTGTAGGAGCGTGAGTGACTGTGAATGGACGGAACTCTGGAGAGACCAGAAATGGCACCGAAGGGGCAAGGTAGAGGATGCATCTACTCAAACTCTCAGGTAAAAGGACAGAGCGAAAAATAGGGGAAGTCCCCTATTTTAAGCAGGACCAGAGTACATGTTTGACATGTGCTCTTTCTTTTTCTCTTTTCTGTCGAGTGGTCGATGAAAAAGGAGACAGAAAATGGATCATGTATTGCAGTTTTTTCAACAACTCGATAATCTAGTGTGGGGCGCCCCGCTGTTGGTGCTCTTGGTAGGAACAGGGACCTACCTGACCCTTCGCTTGGGTTTACTTCAGATCCGCTACCTTCCAAAAGCTTTTCGCTTGATCTTTACAGAAGATGAGGGACACGGGGATATCTCGAGTTTCGGAGCCCTTGCGACAGCTCTAGCGGCTACTGTAGGGACGGGGAATATTGTAGGGGTAGCTACAGCGATTCAGACAGGTGGCCCAGGTGCCCTCTTTTGGATGTGGATGGCAGCCTTCTTTGGAATGGCGACCAAGTATGCAGAAGGGCTCTTAGCCATTCGTTATCGGACCAAGGATGACAATGGTCATATCTCAGGTGGTCCGATGTACTACATTCTTCACGGGATGGGAGAGAAGTGGCGACCACTGGCTATTTTCTTTGCGGTTGCAGGAGTGTTGGTAGCCCTCTTTGGGATCGGAACCATGACCCAGGTTAATTCCATTACGGGATCCCTTCAAGCCAGTTTTGGAACAGCTCCAGAAGTAGCTAGTGTAGTGATTGCTCTGGTGGTTTCGACCATCATCTTTGGAGGGATTCACTGGATTTCCAAAGTCTCTGAAAAAGTGGTTCCTTTTATGGCTGCTGCCTATATCTTTGCGACTGTCACGATCATTGCCTTGCATCTGGACCAATTGCTTCCAGCCTTGAAATCGGTCTTTTCGGGTGCTTTTACAGGGACTGCAGCCATGGGAGGTTTCGCAGGAGCAACGGTCAAAATGGCTATCCAAAAAGGGGTGGCGCGTGGAGTTTTCTCTAATGAATCGGGTCTTGGATCTGCCCCCATTGCAGCAGCTGCGGCGAAGACTAATGAACCTGTCGAGCAAGGTTTGATCTCCATGACAGGAACCTTTATTGACACCATTATCATCTGTAGTTTGACAGGACTTTCGCTCTTGGTTTCAGGTGAGTGGACGGCTAAGGGCAGTACTAGTACCCTGACTCAGGATACGTTTACAGGCGTCTTTGGCCCAGTCGGAGGCATCATTCTGACCCTATGTTTAGTGCTTTTTGCGACCACGACCATTCTTGGATGGTCTTATTACGGAGAGCGGTGTTTTGAATTCCTATTTGGTGTTAAACATATCAACCTCTATCGGACCTTCTTTGTTTTTATGGTTGGACTAGGAGGATTCCTTAAGCTGGATCTGGTCTGGGTGATCGCGGATATTGTGAATGGGCTGATGGCTTTGCCCAACCTGATTGCCCTTTTAGCTCTCTCCCCTGTCATCATCAAAGAAAGCAAACAATACTTTAAGAAATAAGAAAACCCAGATTGATGGATCTGGGTTTTCTTATCTATTTGAGATAGGAGCATTTAATAGCGTTTTTCTTTTGGCCAGCTACTCATTTCGGCGATGGCGGTGAAGAGCACATCTGTCGAAGAGTTGAGGGCTGTTTCGCAAGAGTCTTGGATGACCCCGATGATAAAGCCGACGCTGACGACTTGCATGGCCAAATCATTGGTGATACCAAAGAGGCTACAAGCAACAGGGATGAGAAGGAGAGATCCTCCCGCAACTCCAGATGCTCCACAAGCAGAGATAGCCGCTACCACACTCAGAATGAGAGCAGTTCCAAAGTCAACCTGAATGTGCAAGGTATTGGCAGCAGCGAGCGTCAAAATATTGATCGTCACGGCTGCGCCTGCCATGTTTACAGTTGAACCAAGTGGAATGGAGACAGAATAGGTATCTGGATTCAGCCCCAACTCTTCACAGAGACGCATATTGACAGGGATGTTAGCTGCAGAACTTCTAGTGAAAAAGGCTGTTACCCCACTGACACGGAGGCATTTAAAAACAAGGGGATAGGGGTTCTTGCGGATCATGAAAAAGACGATCAATGGATTGATGACCAGGGCTACAAATGCCATGGTACCAACCAAAACAAGTAAGAGAATCCCGTAGTTACTAAGGGCACTGAGTCCTTGGCCAGCGATGGTCGTGAAGACCAAGCCTAAGATCCCAAATGGAGCTAGGTTGATAATCCACTCAACAATTTTTGAAGTGATGTCTGCTAGAGTTTGGAGGAGGTCTTTACTATGTTCACTCGCCTCTCTCATGGCAATCCCAAAGACAGTTGCCCAAGAAAGGATCCCAATGTAGTTGGCTTGCTGCAAGGCATTGACCGGGTTGTCGACGATCTTGAGCAAGAGGTTACTAATCACTTCGCCAATCCCGTTTGGAGAGGATCCTTCAGCGGCCTTTCCAGTCAGGGTAATGGTGATCGGGAAAATGTAATTGACCAAAACAGCGACGAAGGCAGCTGCAAAGGTTCCTAGGAGATAGAGGACGATGACCTTTTTCATATTGGTCTCTGTCCCTTTTTGGTGTTGGGAGAGGGCGTTTGCGACGAGCGCAAAGACCAGAAGGGGTGCGATCGCACGGAGCCCCCCAACAAAGAACTCTCCTAAGAGTCCAATGCCAGTTGCTTTCGGGAAGATAAGGGCTAGGATGACACCAAGTACAATCCCGATTGCGATCCTTTTCATAAGGTTGGTTTTATTCCAAGTGGTAATCAATCGATGAATCATGTAAGACCTCCTTAAAAAATAATTAAGGAATATTATACGATAGTGAGGGGGGAAAAGCAATGAAATTTTCAAAAAATAGCCTTATTTCCGAATATTTGATATAATCATACTATTCTTTGATAGAAAGGCCCGAATAAATGAGTCAAGCTTTCCAACGTTATTTCAGTAAAATAGACTGGACGAAGATTTTTGATGATCTGATATCAAAATGTATCTCTCTGATTTTTATCTTTCTCTTATTTTTTATTGCTAAAAAGGTCATCCATAGCCTGGTTAAGCGGATATTAACCCCATCCTTTAAGTATACGGTGCAGGATGAAGCCCGTAAAAATACGATTCTCCGTTTGGTTGAGAGCCTTTTAAACTATTGTTTGTATTTCATCTTGATCTACTGGATTTTGTCGATACTGGGTCTTCCAGTCTCTAGTCTCTTGGCTGGTGCTGGGATTGCTGGGGTGGCGATTGGGATGGGAGCCCAGGGCTTTCTTTCCGATTTGGTCAATGGTTTCTTCATCCTTTTAGAACGCCAGCTGGATGTGGGAGACAATGTTCGTCTCACGAATGGATCTATCAATATTGCCGGAATCGTCAGCAGTGTTGGAATTCGGACGACCCAGGTGCGGGACTTTGATGGGACTCTCCACTTTGTTCCGAATCGCAACATCACCGTCGTCAGCAATCTCTCACGTGGTGATATGCGCGTGCTGATCGATATTCCGCTAGATGCAAATACCGATCTCGACAAGATCTATCAGGTGATTGCTCAGGTTAATCAGTCTGAACAAGATAAACACCCAGAGGTGTTGACAGGTCCTACGATTTTAGGCCCACAGATCGAAAAAAATGGTCGTTATTCCTTCCGAATTGCGATGACTGCGCAAAATGGAACCCAGACGACTGTCTATCATACCTACTATAAACTCTACCATGATGCCTTGATGGAAGCAGGGATTAGCCTACCGACAGGAAAGAACGGGATCATGTAATACAAAAAAGAGGCTGGGACAAAA